>NZ_CAQIVA010000003.1:0-112057 GCF_948810725.1 uncultured Rikenella sp. | reverse complement strand
TCCCGTCCACGGGACGTGGGGCCCGCGCGGCCCGAGCGCAGTACCCTCCCTTAGGACAGCCGCGCGCCTTGCCTTAGGAGGGAAATCGTCAAAATGTGTTGGCATATTTTGACAAGATTCCCCCTGGCGCGCGAACAAACTTGTCCCCGCGCAAAAACACCGTCGCCCGCCCGCGTAAAGAGGGATTTCACTCGTTTTGCGGTGAGCAAAATCGAGATGAAATCCCAGCGGGCGACGGCAAATGCGGCGGAGCGAAAGCGGAGCCGCAGTGAGGCTGACACGGGGCGGAGAATTGGGGCGGTGCTTTGGGCCAAGAGCGACAAGGCCGGACTCGACAGACTGGGCGGTGAACGAGGCACTGCTCCTGCGACTCGCAGAGTCGCGCGGGCCGAAGCCTCCGGTCGCGGAGGGACGCACAGCGTCTTTTGCTGCCAGCCTCTACCCTAAACCCCGCAGGCTTAACCCGCTAAGACAATTGCATTTTTACAAGCTCGGTTGCGTTTCTGCTGGCGGCGACCCGCTTTAACCAAGAGCGAATAGCGCGATTCCGTGAGGAATCACCGTCCTCGGCGAGAGCGACGCATTAGCGGCGCGAGGGGGGCGCGCCGAGGACGAATGGGCTGTGCTTTTGCAACCCTTTTGGGTCGCGCGGGCCGGACGCCTGCCCACGGGCGGCCCGCAACACGCCGCTCGCGCGTCGAGAGTTGCCGTTCCTCCCGGGCGTCCGGCCTACCAAGGTTAAAAAAAGTAGGGTAGAGGCTGCCTGTTTTGGGATTAGGGCAGAGGCTGCCATTAAAAGACGCCGTGCGTCCTCGTTTATTCCGAGAGGCACCGCAACTGAAGACCATAGGCACGGCTTGTTGTACTTCCAGGAACCAGTCCCATTACATGAAAATGTAAATACATACTGCGATAATCGATAGCAGTGGAAGCCCAACTGTATCCATCGCTCCCCACCACGACCAGCGTCCCCAATCGATCGTTGGTGCCATTCCCGCGGTAGCCCGGGGCGGTGAGTTGAGCTCTTGCGGCTCTTTGGGTCACGCGGGCCCGCTCATGCCCTCCGGACGGTCGCAACTAACGCCCGATCCACCAGATAGACCGAAAACAATTAGCGCGATTCCGTGAGGAATCGCGCTATTCTATATACAGTAAGGATGATGAACCCCGCTTTGATACCCGCAGTGAAAATTGCCTGTTTATGCCTGAAGCTCTGCAGAGTTCAAATCCGTATCTGTGCCTGCCTCCGAAGCCGAGACCAGCAACGACTTTCCGACCACAATCCCGGTTGCGATAAATGCACCCAGAAAAGCGAAACCCACCAGGAACAACATTTTGTTCGGAGCCGCCGGACGATCCGAAACGATAGCCGGCTCGACCACCGTTGCAATCGGCGTCTCCTCCTGCAACTTGATCTTCGTCACCTCCACCTGCGACGCCGTCTGATTGTAAACATTATACGCAATCTCCCGCTCGTTGCGCAGCCGCTCGATCCGCGTCCGGAGCGCCTCCGAACTGATCGTCCGGTTCTGATCCACCGCCGCCACCAGCCGGTCCTCCGCTTCGTAGTATCGTAACTTTGCCTCCGCATTCTGACGGATATTCTGTTCCAGATCGTTGCGCGTCTTTTGTGTCCGGTAAGCCGTCATGTATCGTTGGAGCTTCATCACCAACGAGTCCGCCACCACCGCCGCCACCAGCGGATCCTGCATCGTCACCTTTACCTCCAGCATCGACGACTTCTTGTCCTCCTCGACCTGCAACATTTTGTTCAAAGCCCCCACGAAAGAGCGGTAAGGCGTCGGCAAAAAGAACAAATCGACCGAATCCAAAGCCGGTAATGCCTCCTCTTCCGCCTTGTCCCGTCCGATCGAAGTCACCCAGCCGATCGCCTGCCCCGGGAAAGCCGTGATGTACTTCCACCACGCCCGTTTTTGATGCTCCGTCACATAATCGAACAGCGACATCTGCACCCCCGTCTCGCCCTTCGGTGCCGAGAGCGTGACCGGAATTTCGGCGAACTCCAACAGAAACGGCGTGCTCCGAACGATTTCCGGGAAAATAGCCGCCGTAATCCCGTCATTCCCCGCCCCCTGGCTCAGGTTGATCCCCGCCATAGCCGCCAAACCGGCCATCCCGCCTCCCGACTGGGAGCCGTTTTTGCTCTCCGGAGCCAGTTTGATGGTGGTGACATAGCTCTTCGGAATGCTGAACCCGATGATGAGCCCTGCCGCCCCGCCGATCAAGGCATATTTCACGATACGTCGCCGCGCGTCCCACACCCGACGGAGCAGATCCAGCAGGTCGATCTCTTTATTGTTGTTTGTTTCCGGAGCAGTCGTTCCTTGAGTCATGATTCTCGATTGAAGAAGATAACGATACGATACTGCAAAGATAACATTTTGTGCCGTACTGTTGCCTGTCCGGCGCGGAGAACGGGGAAATCCGCCGGCCCCGGGGCGAAGAAAATTCCTGCGGATCGGAGCGACCGGAGCGGAAAAAAACTACCTTTGTCCTCGCCGTCATGATTCGAACGACCGTTATACCGTCCGTTTTGCGGGGCGCTGCCTTTTTCGGTGCCTCCCTCGTCGCTATGCGCCGGGCCGACGACATCAACAACATCGAATCGGAGGGGCGATACCTTGTTCCGGAGCTGCAACAGGCTTCGGAACGCGAACATACGACGAATCTCGACCCAAGAGGACATAGTTGCATTGCTGCGCTATGTCCTCTTGTCGTATTCCGGGGGCGGTCGAAAACGAAAAACGAACCGATCCGGCATAAAAAACAGACGAAATGAGCGACAGAATCAAACACGAATGCGGCCTGGCGATGGTGCGGCTCTTGAAACCCCTCGACCATTACGAACAACGCTACGGCACCCGGTGGTGGGGGCTGAACAAACTCTACCTGCTGATGGAGAAGCAGCGCAACCGCGGGCAGGAGGGGGCCGGGATCGCCTCCGTCAAGCTCCATGCCGAGCCCGGTGAAGAGTATGTTTTCCGCGAACGCGCCGTCGGGGCTGGGGCCATTCAGGAGCTCTTCGACGCCGTCCGGCGCGACCGGGAGGCCCACCCCGAACTCGAACCCTTCCTCGGCGAGGTCTGCATGGGGCACTTGCGATACAGCACCACCGGACGATCCGGCATCTCGTACACCCACCCCTTTCTGCGGCGGAACAACTGGCGGTGCCGCAACCTCGCGCTGGCCGGTAACTTCAACCTGACCAACGTGGACGAGGTCTTCGACCATATCGTCGCCCGCGGCCAGCATCCCCGCCACAATGCCGATACCTTCATCATGCTCGAACAGCTCGGCTACCTGCTCGACAGCGAGGCAGACCGGCAGTATCGGCGCTGCAAGGAGATGGGGCTCTCCGGGGCCGCTTTGAACGAGGCGATCGAGGCTCGCATCGACTTCGAACGGATTCTCGGCGAGGCCTCCGAGCTGTGGGACGGCGGATATGTGATCGGCGGTCTGACCGGCAGCGGCGATATGTTCGTTTTGCGCGACCCGCACGGGATTCGCCCTGCTTTCTACTACCTTTCGGACGAGGTGGTCGCGGTGGCTTCCGAACGGCCCGTGCTGCAAACCGCGTTCGACATCGAGACCGAGCAGGTCGCCGAGCTGGAGCCCGGCGAGGCGTTGATCGTCACCAAATCCGGCGAACGGCGCATGGCCCGCATCCGGCCGGCGGAGCGACCGACCCCCTGCTCCTTCGAACGCATCTATTTTTCGCGGGGCAGCGACCGTGACATCTACCGCGAACGCAAAGCGTTGGGACGGCTGCTGGTGCCCGAGGTGCTGGAGCGCGTCGAGTCCGATTTCGCCCACACCGTCTTCTCGTTCATCCCGAACACCGCCGAGGTGGCCTATATGGGGATGGTCGAGGGGCTCGAAGAGGCGTTCAACCGACAGAAATGCCATGCTCTGCTGGCTGCGCGGGCGACGCTGACCGAGGCCGAAATCACCGACATCATGGCGATGCGCGTGCGGCGCGAGAAGCTGGCCCTGAAGGATATCAAACTCCGCACGTTCATCGCCGAGGACGCCAGCCGCGACGACCTCGCGGCGCATGTCTACGACACGACCTACGGAACGATTCGGGCCGGCGTGGATACGGTGGTGGCGATCGACGACAGCATCGTCCGCGGCACCACCCTGCGGCGCAGCATCGTTCACATCCTGAGCCGGCAACGGCCCCGGAAGATCGTCATCGTCTCCAGCTCGCCCCAGATACGCTATCCGGACTGTTACGGGATCGACATGTCGAGCATGGGCGAGTTCATCGCCTTCAACGCAGCCGTCGAGCTGCTGCACGAGCGCGGCCTGGCCGGGCGGATCGACGAGGTCTACGCCGCCTGTCGGGCGCAGGAGGGGTTGCCGAAGGAACGGATCGTGAACCACGTCAAACGGATCTACGAGCCGTTCACGGATCGGGAGATCGCCGACCGGATCGCCCGGATGATTACGCCGCCCGGCTGCCCGTCGCCCGTGGAGGTGGTCTACCAGACGATCGAAAACCTCCACCGGGCCTGCCCGAACCACGCGGGAGACTGGTATTTCTCGGGCGATTATCCCACGCCGGGGGGAAACAGACTGGTGAACCGCGCCTTTATCGACTGGTACGAGGGGCGTGGCCGCGGAGACCGATAGGGCGGATCGGGTCGGGCGCGCAACCCATCGAAATAAACCGTACCTTTGTACGAACAATCAAAACCCTTCGACGCGAATGAAAGGTATCGTACTGGCCGGAGGCTCCGGCACACGCCTCTACCCGATCACCAAAGGGGTCAGCAAACAGATGCTCCCCATCTATGATAAACCGATGATCTACTATCCGATCTCGGTGCTGATGCTCGCCGGGATTCGGGAGATTCTGATTATCTCGACCCCGCACGACCTGCCGGGGTTCCGCAGGTTGCTGGGCGACGGGTCGGACTACGGCGTGCGGTTCGAATATGCCGAACAGCCCTCGCCGGACGGGCTGGCGCAGGCTTTCATCATCGGTGAACAATTTATCGGTTCGGACGCCGTTTGTCTGGTGTTGGGCGACAATATCTTCTTCGGGCAGCGCTTCTCGGAGATGCTGCACGAAGCGGTGGCGGCCGCCGAAGATCCGACCGCGCCGAAGGCTACGGTTTTCGGCTATCGGGTGAGCGATCCCGAGCGGTACGGCGTGGTCTCGTTCGACGCCGAGGGCAATGCCGAGACGCTGGAGGAGAAACCGAAAAACCCGAAGTCCAATTATGCCGTGGTGGGGCTCTACTTCTATCCCAACCGGGTGGTGGACGTGGCGAAGCGGATTAAACCGTCGGCCCGGGGCGAGTTGGAGATTACCACCGTCAATGAACGGTTCCTGCGGGACAGCGAGTTGAAGGTGCAGCTTTTCGGCAGGGGATTCGCCTGGCTCGACACCGGGACGCACGACTCGCTGAGCGAGGCGTCGACCTTTATCGAGGTGATCGAAAAACGGCAGGGGCTCAAAGTGGCTTGTTTGGAGGGGATCGCCTATCGGAACGGGTGGATCACGGCGGAACGGCTGCGGGAGATTGCCGAGCCGATGGCCAAGAATCCTTACGGGCAGTACCTCTTGTCGCGCATCGAAGAGGATCGGCGATAGCCGTTTCCGCCCCGGATCGAAACCCTTTTGACTGAAACGAAAACCGATGGCCGAAGAGACTCCCCGCGCATTTCCGCCCAACGTGCCGGCTCCGCCGCTGCCGCGCAAGGGACAGAAAGCGAACGTGCCGCGCGGCCGTTACAAGGCGCGCGGCATCGTGCTCCACGCCATGAAGTACGGCGACCGCAAGCTGATCGTCCGCATCTTTACGGCCGCTTACGGCCGACGGAGCTACGTGGCCAAACTCTCGGCGCAGAACGGAACGCGGGGATTCTTCCAGCCGCTCTTTATCCTCGATTTCGACGCGTGGGCGGGGCGCAGCGAGATGCACAACATCGAACAGCCCCAGCTGGGGGTGGCGCTGAGCCAGATGCCGTTCGACATCGTCAAGAGCTCGATCGCGCTGTTTCTCTCCGAACTGCTCTACCGGCTGATTCAGGACGACGAGCCCGATCCGGGGCTCTATCGTTTTGTCGAGGAGGCGATCACCGAGCTGGACGACATGGAGGAGGGGGTGGCCAATTTCCACCTCTGGTTCCTTGTGCGGCTGACCGAATACATGGGGTATGCGCCGCGGGACACCTATGCCCCGGGCTACTCGCTGGACTACCGGAACGGGCTCTATACGGCGGATCCGCCGGCCCACACGCTGGTGATGCCTCCGACCGAGGCGGCGCTGTTCCACACCCTCAACGCGTGTCGACCGGAGGAGCTCGGAGCGGTCGGGCTGGCGCGCGAACAGCGGGTGGCGCTGCTGGAACGGCTGATCGACCTCTACGGTTACCATACGGACGCGATCTATAACGTCAATTCATTGCGGATTCTCTCCGAAATCTTTTGACAGGACTGAAAACAGACGGGTTCCTGAATCGGCCGCGAAGGCCGATTCAGGAACCCGGTTCCGTCTTGTTTCCGTCCGGTGGGGCTATTTCAGGTATTCGGACAGCGTCCGGTCGATGGCCTCTCCGCGCAGGCCGCGGGCCACGATCTTCCCGTCCGGCCCGAACAGTACGATGTGGGGAATACCCCGCACTCCATAAAGCTTCCCGGCGGCATTGTTCGTGTCGATCATCTGCGGCCAGGTGATGTTCAACTCTTTCACGGCTTTGCCCAGGTTCTCGGGCTTGTCCGCCACGAAAATTCCCAAGACTTCCAGCCCTTTGTCCTTGTATTTTTTATAGGCTTGCGCGATCACGGGCGTTTCCTTGCGGCACGGCCCGCACCACGAGGCCCAGAAGTCCACGAGAACGTATTTCCCGCGTCCGACGTAGTCCGACAGTTTCACGGTTCGACCGGCGCTGTCCTGACCTTCGAAGTCGGCGAAAGTGGATTTGGCCGCGGTTGTTTTAGCGGCTTCTTTGTCCTGCTGCTGCGGAACGAGGGCGTGTGCGGTTGCGGCGCTGGCCATAACCAGTAGCGCCGTAAAAATCCATGTTTTCATAAAATCATTTTTTTTGTTTACGTTTCGAAGATAATCATTTCTTGCCATTTCTATTCTTTGCCCCGGATAGAACCGTACCTTTCTTGAAAGAAAGGTACCCAAAGAACTTTCGTGATAGCTACGCTACTCCTTAGGCTCCGCAGTCCTCAGTCTTCGTGAATCTGTCGGGCTGGGTTTTCTCGGCGGGGCGCATATAATGCGAGTATTACCCTAATGCGCCCGCACCGGAAAACCCCAGCCCAACGAACAAACCGAGATTTGGGCCGCCGGCAGCTTTAGGATGCGTCAGCTCCGTCTAAAGTTTGGCTACGCGTTGCCTTCGGCTTCCTCGTGCTATCTCGGCATAGCCCGTAAACGGTCTCTGCTCTCGGAACGCTACTCGGTTCCTCCTTGCACCTCGGCCATTCAAACAAGTTTGATGGCGCTCGGTTGCAGCGTCGGTTTTCTGGTTCTCTTTGTTCACAAAGAGAACAGTACCCTCCTGCTCAATGAAAATATATATAGTCAATGAAATCGTCTGTCAGTGAATCGGTAAAAAAAGATTAACTTAGCCACCGCAAATAGCATACCAATCACCCATTTGAAAAAGAGAGAGTCAATGAGCAGTTTTGGTAAACGCAGCCTGTGGGGCGGCTGGATCGTTTTCGCGATCGCCAGCCTCACCTATCTGCTGACCATGGAGCCCACCGCCAGCTTGTGGGATTGCAGCGAATTCATCGCCACCAGTTATAAACTCGAAGTGGGACACCCGCCGGGAACCCCCTTCTTCTTTCTTATCAACCGGTTGGGAGCGATCTTTGCCGGTGATCCGACCTTGGTGGCCGGGGCGATTAATGCCCTTTCGGCCTTGGAGAGCGGCCTGACCATCGCCTTCCTCTTCTGGAGCATCGCGCATCTCGGGCGGCGCATGTACCGCAAAGAGGAGAACGAACTTACCGACGGACAGAGCTGGGCCGTGATCGGTGCCGCAGCGATCGGATCGTTGGCCTATACCTGGACCGACACCTTCTGGTTCTCGGCCGTCGAGGCCGAGGTGTACGCCTTGTCGTCGCTCTTTACAGCCGTTGTTTTCTGGGCCATTCTCAAGTGGGAGAACGTTGCCGATCGGCCGGGGAGCAACCGCTGGCTGGTGCTCATCGCTTATCTGATGGGGCTCTCCGTGGGGGCGCATATCTTGAACCTGCTGGCCATCCCGGCACTCGTCTTTATCTACTACTTCAAGAAATTCCCCGGACGGCCGAAAGCCGAACTCTGGAAACCGGGCGCCATTTCAGTCTTGCTGACCGGCGCATTCTATATCCTCACCCCTACGGTGGTGTCGATCGGGGCGTTCGTCGACCGGATCTTCGTGAACGGATTCGGACTGGGAGTCAACAGCGGACTCGTGACATTCGTGGTGCTGTTGTTGTGCGGCCTCGGCTGGGGCGTGTGGCGGACCCAGCAGCGCGGACAGGTCGGGTGGAATACCATTCTGCTCTCCACGGCCATGGTGATCGTCGGCATCTCGACCTACGGCATCGTGCTGATCCGCGCCGGTATCAACCCGCCGATGAACAGCAACAACCCGAGCAATCCCTATGCGCTGCTTTCGTTCCTCAACCGGGAGCAATACGGCAGTCGGCCGCTCATTTACGGCGAGAGCTACGCCTCGCCGGCGGTGGCGTCGAAATACAGCGACTCCTATTTCGTAGACGAAGAGGGCAAGTACCGACCGATGTCTACGGTGGTCGGGTTCGAGTACGACGGGAAGACCAAGATGCTCTTCCCGCGCATGTACAGCGCCGAGGCGAGCCATGTGCAGGAGTACAAACGATGGGCGGATGTCAAGGGACGGAAAGTCCGGACGGAGGAGGGGAAGATGGTGACCGTGCCGACCTTCGGCGAGAACCTCAAATTCTTCTTCGCCTATCAGCTCAATAACATGTACTGGCGGTACTTCCTCTGGAACTTCGTGGGGCGGCAGAGCGATATCCAGAACCACTCGATCATCGACGGGAACTGGATGAGCGGTATTCGGCCCCTCGACGAGCTCTATCTCGGGCCGCAGGACAATCTGCCGTCGGAGGTGGCGGCCAACCGGGGGCGGAACACCTACTACTTCCTGCCGTTTATCCTCGGGCTGATCGGCTTCTTCTATCAGCTCAAACGCGACGGGCGGAACTTCCTGGTGGTTTTCCTGCTCTTCTTCATGACCGGGCTGGCCATTATCCTCTACCTGAACCAGACGCCGTTGCAACCCAGAGAGCGGGACTATGCTTATGCGGGGTCGTTCTATGCCTTTGCGATCTGGATCGGGCTGGGCTTGCTGTGGGTCTACGATCTGTTGCGCCGCAAGGCATTCAAGACCGACGGGCGGCTGGCGGCTGCCGTGGCGTTCGTGATTTGCGCGTCGGTGCCGACCGTACTGGCGGTGCAGAACTGGGACGACCACGACCGGAGCCATCGGTACGTGGCGCGCGATATGGGGTATAACTACCTGACGAGCGTGCTGCCCAACGGGATTATTATCGACTACGGGGATAACGATACCTTCCCGTTGTGGTACAATCAGGAGGTGGAAAATGTGCGGCCGGATGTGCGGGTGATGAACTCGTCGTACATTGGCGGCGACTGGTATATCGACCAGATGCGGATGAAAGCCAACGATTCGGAAGCGATTCCGCACTCGCTGCCGCGGGAGAAATACTATGGCGACGCGGTGGGGCAGTTCCTGATCCGCGAGGTGGACAAGCCGGACGGCACGCCGTGGACGGCGCAGGAGGTGATGACGGTGGTGAACAGCAACGATCCGCGGACGCGGGTGGTGGTCGATCGGGACGGGACGATGATGGACATCGTGCCGGCGCGGCGTATTGCGATTCCGGTCAACAAGGAGAATGTGCTTCGGAGCGGGGTCGTTCGGCCGGAAGATGCGCATCTGATCGAGGATACGATCTATCTGGAGATCAATCCGAACAAGTCGGTGTTGTCGGCGGGCGAGATGGTCTTTCTCGATTTGCTGGCTTCGAACGACTGGACGCGGCCGATCTATTTCACTTCGCCGGCCGATCTCTTGAAGTGGGGGTTGGTGCATTACGGCGGCGGACAGGGGCAGGCCTGGTCTTATCTCCAGCAGGATGGGATGGCTTACCGGCTGGTGCCGATCAAGTCCCCGATCGAACGGTCGTTCGGCATCGGACGGATCGATACGGAGACGCTGTACGACAACCTGATGAATCGTTATCGGTACGGCAATATCGGTGATCCGCGGGTCTATGTGGATGCGTTCGTTACGAACACTTTTGCGGCGTCGCAACTGCGTTCGTCGTTTGCCCGGTTGGCCAACGCGCTGACGGAGCAGGGCGATACGATCCGGGCGGTCGAGGTGTTGGATCGGGCGATGCGCGAGATGCCGCTGGAGCAGTTGCGGATGGACGATATGGTGCCTTATCTGGTCGAGGCGTACTACAAGGCGGGGGCGTATGACAAGGGGAATGCGCTGGCGAGACAGTCGGCGGCGATTCTGACGGAGTATGTGGATTATTACGACAGATTCCGGGGGGCAAAGAAGGCGTTGGTCGAAGAGGAGGCGTTGGATCGGTTGCGGACGCTGTATAGTCTCTATCTGATTGCAGGGCAGCATGGTCAGGAGGAGATCGTGGCGTTGTGCGAGCCTTATTTCGGCGGGTTCTGATTTCCGGTCTCCTGATGTTTGTCGGTCGCCTTGAAGATTGCTTCAAGGCGACCGACTGTTTTATTCGGGGCGATTCTGTCGTTTAGCGCGCGAACGAAGAGTTGGGCCGAGGCTGGTAGTTGAAATGCGCAAGCATTTCCCGTCCACGGGACGTGGGGCCCGCGCGGCCCGAGCGCAGTACCCTCAAACTAAACCGCGCGCCCCGCCTAAAGAAGCGATTCAACTCTTTCGGCGGTGAGCCGAAAGAGAATGAATCGCGCAAGGCGCGCGAACAAATCGACTCTGCCGAAAACTCCGTCGCCCGCCCGCCTAAGAGGGTATATTCTGCCGGATTGGCACTCGGCCAATCCGGCAAGAATTGCCGCGGGCGACGAAGAAATGCGGCCGGAGCGACAGCGGAGCCGCAGTAAGGCGGACGCAGGGCGGAGAATTGGGGCGAACTTTGGGCTGAACTTGTTGGCTGTGCTTTAGTCCGAGAGCGAATAGCGCGATTCGTAGAATCGCCGTCCTCGGGCGCAGCGACGCCATAGCGGCGCGGGGGAGGCGCGCCGAGGACGAATGGGCGGAGAGTTGGGTTAAACTTTTGGTCGGTGCTCTTGCGACCCTTTAGGGGTGCCGTCCTGTTCGCCCAAGCCGAGAGATTTGGGTGTGGATTGGGCGGTGGTTTGGGATGAGTTTTTTCGACCCTTTAGGGTCGCCGGCCTTGTTGCCCAGCGGCGAAGCCGCTCGGGGGGGATGGACGACAGGTCGAAACCAACAGAATGGGGCGACGAATGAGGCCGTGTAGTTGCGGCTCACAGAGCCGCGCGGGCCGGAGCCACCCCCGGCGTAGGGCCGCAACTCGTGATCCTCGTTCGGCCCCCGCTGGCTCCGTCCGCCAAAGTCGACCCAGTTAGAGTAACTCCAGCCCCTTGCCCCCCGCGAGCGGCACCCCCGTTTATTCCGAGAGGCAACGCAACTGAAGACTGTGGCCGCGATCGTTCGTTCCGTTGGAAGGAAGCCATGATACACTGAAGTTTAAACTCCGACCAATGTGTCTGATATAGCCAGATGTCCAGTTGTATCCGTCATTGCCAACGGCACGGAATAATCCATCGTTCCGGTTGCGGTAGCCCGAGGCGTGCGCGCGGTTCAGTGATCTGCAAAATCTGAATAGGAAAGCCGGGCCCAAGCCCGGGTTCTAAGTCCCCAATCGGTTCTGTCAAAAGCTCTCCGGCCCGTTTATTCCGAGAGGCAGCGCAACTGAAGACCGTTGGTTCGTCCACTGGTATGGCTGAGACCAAGGCCTGTGGCGGTGGAGTACAGATACAAACCGCTGATGCTTTTGGTGGAGGCAGACCAGATGAGTCCGTAGTTGCCGATGTTTGTCGTTATGCCTTCGCCGCTGCGGAAGCCCGGGGCGGGCCGCCTCGATTTCAATTTAAGTTAGGGTAGCGGCTGCCCTTATTTTTAGGGTAGACCCAGTTTTTTGCCCACCGCGTGCCCGCGGCGTTTATTCCGAGAGGCAACGCAACTGAAGACCGTAGGCGCGGTGGCTCGCGTAGCTGGGATTGAACATCCTCGGTTCCGAAGCCAAATACCGCACCGTGATGTCGCCCGTCACCGGCGTACACGCCCAACTGTATCCGTGGCTGCCGACGTACCACAATCCGCCCTCGCCGCAGCCGCGGTAGCCCGGGGGATGTCGCACAATTCAGTGATCCGCAAAATCAAAATAGAAAAGTGGGCCCAAGCCCGGGTTCTAAGTCCCCAATCGGTTCCGGCGAAAGCCCTCAGCCCCGTTTATTCCGAGAGGCACCGCAACTGAAAACCGTGGCCGCGGCTGTCGGAGTAATTCGGGTTTAGATACTGTGCGTGAAAACTTAGATGCAGGCCGTTAGGGTTATTGATCCCGGACGCCCAACTGAAACCATTGTTGCATACTCCGCCAGTTATACCTTCCCAGCCAGCCCGTCCGAAATCGCGGTAGCCCGGGGCGGGGTGCGGGAGTGGGCCGCATATCGGTGAAAGACATTGGACGCAGATGATCTAAAAAAGCGGTGCCGGTTCCGAAATTCAAATTTCGGAACCGGCACCGCTTTACGCCGTTCTAAACCCCTCTGACGGCGTAAACGACGTCTCGTAAATGGTTTCTTTTCTTTACATCGCATTCTCTCTCCTCGACGATCGAGATAAGGAGATGCAAAAATGCGGAAAAGGAGGAGAAAATATCTGGACTACTTCTTTGCGAAGAAATCTTTCACCTCTTCGTTCGGAACGATCTCGGTTTTGAACGTATAAGCTCCGGTCTTTTCCGACTTCACCATTTTGATGCATTTGGTTACGTTCTTGCCGTTTGCGGCGGTTTTGAGCGTAGCGACTACTTTCTTTGCCATGACGATTATTTAATTTCGCGGTGAACGGTCACGCGTTTCAGAATCGGATTGTATTTCTTGCGTTCCATCCGATCCGGCGTATTTTTCTTATTCTTGGTGGTGATGTAACGGGACATACCCGGCATCCCGCTCTCCTTGTGCTCGGTGCACTCCAGGATCACCTGTACGCGGTTTCCTTTTTTAGCCATTTTTTTCGATCTCTCGGACTAACGGTTAGTAAATCTTCGGCAGCGCAGCAGCGTTTTTCAGCGCTTTGCTCAAGCCGTTCTTGTTGATGGTACGCATAGCAGCCGCCGAAATTTTCAGCGTCACCCAACGATTTTCCTCTTCGAGGAAGAATCGTTTGCTCTTCAGATTCGGGCTGAACGTGCGCTTGGTCTTCTTGTTCGAGTGCGACACGTTGTGTCCGCCCTGCGCCCCTTTCCCGGTGATTTGACAAACTTTCATTGCTTTTCAGGTCGGTTGAATGAATAAAACAGAGTGCAAATTTCGGTATTAAAATTCGAATTATCAAATTTTTTCGGTCGCGAGGGCGATTTGGGGCCAGAGTTCCGACAGTTCGGTGTAGCGGAACGGAACGGCGTTCAGGATGGCGGAGCCGTCGACAGGGGTGTGGGGGGCGATGACGGCGCCCATGGAGGGAAAGAGCGGAACGCTCGTTTTCAGCAGCCAGCGGGGCACGCGAAGGGTGGGTTCGGAGCGCCCGACGGCCTGGGCGATGGCTCCTAAAAAACGCCGGAACGAGAGATTTTCGGCTGACAGGATGTATCGTTTTCCCCAGGATTCGGGATTTTCGGCCAGCAAAATCATGGCGCGTGCCACGTCGGTGGCGGCGACGAAAGCGGTTTCGCCGTCGAGCCAGAACCGGTTGGCCCCTTTGCGGGCTGCCCGAAAAAGACCGTTCAGCCAAAAGCAGGTTTCCGGGGCCTGGAGGCCGACGATGACGGCCGGATTGACGATCACGACGGGCAGTCCGTGTGTCGCGGCGCGCCAGACTTCGTTCTCGGAGAGGAATTTGCTCCGGGCGTAGGGCGATGCGCCGGCGAGGTTCTCCATAATCGCCCTCTCGTCGATCCGGCCCGAGGGCCCGGGGGCGTGTCCCAGCGCGGCGATGGAGCTGACGTGGACGAACAGCGGACGGGGGGGGGGCGATGGCATTTCGAGGGCGGTGGTGGCGAGGTTGTGGGTGATTTCGACGTTTCGGCTCACTAATTGTTCGCCGTTGTGGGCCGAGCCTACGGCGACTTGGGCCGCGCAGTGGAAGATCGTGTCGGGGCGGCAATCGGCCAGGGTTTGCCGACAGTCGTCGATATATTCCAGCGCGGCGACTGATTTCCGGTATGGCTCTCTGTCGAGTTTTTCGTGCCGGAGGAGCCATTCGAGGCGGTTCCACGAGGTTTCGGAATGCGCGACGGCTGTAATTTCGCAGCGTTCCGCTGGGTCGACCGACCGGTTGCGGCGCAGCAGTTCGGCGATCAGGTGACTGCCCACCAGTCCGGTGGCTCCGGTGACGAGGAGGTTTTTCATGGCGGTCAGATTTTGTAGTAGCATTTATAGGGGTCGACGGCTACGAGGCCTTTGGCGCGGAGCTGGCCCACGAGGCTCGATGCCTCCCACAGGGGTACCTGCCACAGGTCGGCCAGGGTCTCGGCATCTAACCGCTGTCGTTCGGGAAAGGCTTCGTAGGCCACCCGCTGCCGCTCGGTGAGTGCGGAAAGGGAGGGGGCTTCGGTGGTTGCCCGTGGCGGTTCGGCCGACCAGTTCAGGGTGTCCCACACGTCTTCGGCGCTCTGGTACAGGATGGCTTTGTTCGACCGGATGAGCATGTTCGTCCCTTCGCTGGCCGGTGCGTCGATGGGGCCGGGAAGGGCGAAAAGTTCTTTGTGGTAGCTGGATGCGATGTCGGCGGTGACTAACGAACCGCCGCGGGCGGCCGATTCGACGACGATGGTGGCGGCGCTCAGCCCGGCGATGAGCCGGTTGCGGCTGAGGAAGTTGCTGCGGTCGATGACGGTGCCGGGCGGCATGTCGGAGACGATGGCGCCGCCGGATTCGAGGATCTGGCGGGCGAGGTAGTAGTGGCTCCGGGGTACGATGTCGTCTACCCAGCCGGCCATAATGGCGACGGTGCGGAGCCGGTATTTCAGGGCGGCGACGTGGGCGGCTTTGTCGATGCCGAAGGCCAGACCGCTGACGATGACGGTGTCGGAGCTCCGCAGGGAGAGGTCGCGAACGACGCGTTCCGTGGCGGCGATGCCGCCGGGTGTGGCGTTCCGGGTGCCGACGACGGATAGCCAGTGGCCGCTGTTGAAGTCGATGTCGCCGCGCACGTACAGCACGCAGGGGGCGTCGGGACATTCGGCGAAGGCGCGGGGAAAGGCGTCCATTTCGTTGGTCAGTACGCGGACGCCGGTGCGTTCGCAGAGGTCGAGCACGCTCCGGGCACGGGCTTCGCTGGCGTGAGAGGCGACGCGCTGGGCCAGACGCAGGGGCAGACCGGCGCTCATCAGCTGCTCGATGTCGGCTTCCATAACGGCGGCGGCGCTCCCGAAGGTGTCGAGCAACTTCCGCATGTGGCGGCTCCCGATGCCTTCGACCAACGACAAGGCTATACTCTGTTTCATCTCGTAAAGATAACGATATTTCTGCCTGTCGTTCTTTGAGCCGGATAGAACCGTACCTTTTCTTCATAAAAGTTTACCTTAAGGTTTCCTCCTTGCGCCTCGGCCATTCAAGTAAACTTGATGGCAACTCGGCTGCTGCGTCGGTTTTGATGCCGCTTTTTCCAAAAAGTGGCAGTTCCGTCCTGTACCAAAAAGCGTCAGGGGAAAAATCGTTATCTTTACGACATGGCACTATTGACAAGCGACACCCCGTTGAGTTCGGCACTGGAGCAGCATCCCAGTCTGATCCCCCTCGTGAACCGGTTCGGCATTCGGCTCGGGTTGGGCGATCGGACCCTCGCCGCCGTGTGCGACGAACATCGGCTCGATCCGGAATTCATGCTTCTGCTCATGAATACCTACCTGTTCAACGAGTATTTTCCCGAACAGCGTCTCAAATCGTTTCACGTCAGCCGAATCGTCGATTACCTGAGCAAAACCAACGCCTATTATCTGCACTACCAGCTGCCCAACATCGAGCGGCACCTCGCCCGGCTGATCGCCGGCGGCGGCGAAAACGGCCAGCTCGCTTTGCTCGGTCGGTTCTTCGAGCGATTCAAGGAGAGTTTGATCGCCGCCATCGACTACGATGCCGATGTCTGGTTCCCGTATTGTGCCGCTTTGAGCGCAGGGACGGTGCCGCAGGGGAGTGTGCCGAGGCCGTGCCCGGCGCCTCAGACCGCTGCGGACGAAGAGGAGGATCCGACCGTCGGGCTGCTGCGCGACCTGCGCAGCATCATGGTACGCCACCTGAGCGGCGAATACGATGACAATCTGGCCTATGCCGTCATCTTTGCCATCGGGAGCATCGAACGCGACATCCGCCAGCACAACCGCATCCGCGACCGCATACTCACCCCTTTGATCGATGCCTTATGCCGCGCGTAGCCGTTGTCTTGTCCGACCTGCTGCAACGCGCAGGGCTGGCGGCCCTGCTGGAACGCTATTTCGCCCCGGTGGAGGTCGAATGTTTCGCCGCCGTGAACGACGCTTTGCGCGAGGAGAGAGCCTTCGACCTCTATTTTACAGACAGTGCGGCGTTCGCGACCGAAGTCGATTTTTTTCTGACCCATCGGGCGCGCTGCGTGATTCTCGCGCCGCAGGAGAGCGGCGGTGGCGGCTGCGAGGCGCCGTATGTCGTATCGCCCCGCGGCACGCTGGAGGAGGTGGTGGAGCAGATCGGGCGACTCTGGCGAGACGACCGGTCGGAGGACGAGAAATCTTCGACCGACCTCTCCGGACGCGAGGTCGAGGTGCTGCGTCTGGTGGTCAGCGGAGCGATCAACAAAGAGATTGCCGACCGGTTGCACATCAGCCTCAATACCGTCCTGACCCACCGCAAAAATATTACCGCCAAACTCGGCATCAAAACGGTTTCGGGACTGACCCTCTATGCCTTGATGCACGGCTATATCTCGGCGGACGACATGCCGCTTTGAGGTGCGGAACGTATAAAACGAGAGGCTCGACTGAATGGTCGAGCCTCTCGTTTTGCTATGGGCTGAGGGCGGTTTACAGATGTAACACCTGTCTCCGGTTCGCCCCGCGGCGGTAGGAGATATGTACCCAACGGTAGCGGGCTTCGTCGATCAGCTGGTCGAATTCGATCGTTCCGGCCCGTTGCAGCTCTTCGATGCGGCGGAAAAACCGTTCGTTGGCTGCCGGAGCGCCCACGCTCAGGTCGGCTGCCTCGCCCCGCATGTGTTGCGACGTCGCGACACCGCCCACCGCTGCGTTCAGCTCCGGCGACCGGTAACCGCTATTGATCGTCACGGGAGCTCCCCACGCGGCTCGGATCGGGTCGAGCAGCTCCTCGATCAGGATTTGCAGTCGACCGGCCGCCTCGTTCGGCGGTCGGTTGTCGATTCTCTGGGCTGCCGCCGTCGCCGAACGGCACAACTCCTCTACCGTAAAATACTTCATACCTTTTTATAGTTAATCGTTGCGCCGTTTCCGGCCCGTGAAGCGGACGACCGGGGCGAGTCGTCCGTCGGCGGAGCGTTCGTACAGGATGTATGACTGTTCGCTTCCCGGGCCCTCGTCTGCGTGCAGAAACCATTTGTCGGAGTACCGGAAACGGAGCCGATTCGCGCCATCGAGCGTTATCTCCTGCGGGCGGAGGTTCTGGATCAGGTCGATCGCCTCGTCGAACGAAGCCGGAAGAACGACCGGTCTCGACAGGGTGTCGGCTGCGCGGAGCGTTTGTCGCAGGGTCTCTACCGCGACGGCCGGAGAGGAGGGGAGGGTTCGGCGCGTCAGGGGGGTGTGGCCGGCGCTCGGGAGGAGGGGGAGGGCCAGGAGGAACAGGCGCAAAATAGCGGATCTCATCGGAATTCGACAAATAAAGGGTTAAAGGTTGACACGACTTTTATTCGCGACGTTCCGTTGCGTTTCGGCGACCTTTTCCAACTCGCCGAGGGCTTGGGCCGAGGCTTCGCGCATCAGGACGAGCCGGCAGCCGCAGCACGGACAGACGAAATCCCGACCAGGATCGAGCAGCGATTCAGGTCGGCGGGGATCAGGGTGGAGCAATCGGGGCAGGGAATGCCGGTCGGACGGCCTGGGTGGGTGAATCAGGGGCTCGCGGTGCGGAGCCTCTGTTGCGAAGATAGAATCGGTCTCTGCTGCGGGCTGCGGGCGGTTTGCGAATGGCTCGTTCGGGTTTGCGAGGGGACGAAAAAAGGCTTCGGAAAAAATTCCGAAGCCTTTTTTTGTTGAGGATACTAACGATACTAATCCGCCGCCGCAAAACCCTTGATCCGTTCCGCCAGGGATTCGGCATCGATGCCGCACGCCCGCCGAAGCTCGCCCACCGCTCCGTGTTCCACGAACCGATCCGGCAGCCCCAGCCGCACCACTTCCCGCACGGCCCCGCCCAGCTGGTTCCGGTCGGACAGAAACTCCAACACCGCCGAGCCTACGCCCCCCGCAATCACCCCGTCCTCGACCGTCACCACCCGTCGATAACCCCGCGTCGCGATCCGCAGCAGCAACTCCTCGTCCAGCGGCTTGGCGAACCGTAAATCATAGTGTGCCACCGCAATCCCCTCTCCGGCCAAAGCCTCCACCGCCATAGCCGCCTCCAGCCCGATCGCGCCGATGGAAAGTATCGCAACATTCGCGTTTTCAGGCTCGTTCAAAACACGTCCTTTCCCCACTTCTATACGCGAAAAGGGTGCCCCGAGCACTTCCCCCGCCGCAAAGGCCCCGCCCCGCGGATAGCGGATCACCCACATCCCATTGTTCGCCAGCGTCGCCGTGTACATCAGGTTCCGCAACTCCATGGCATCGATCGGCGCCGCGATCGTCAGCTCCGGAATCCCCCGCAGCAGAGAAAGGTCGAACGCCCCGTGGTGCGTCGCTCCGTCTTCCCCCACCAGCCCGGCACGATCCAGGCAGAGCACCACCGGCAGCCGCTGCAAAGCGGCGTCGTGGATGATGTTGTCCACCGCCCGCTGCATGAACGATGAGTAGATGTTGCAGAACGGCACTCGTCCCGCCGCCGCCAGCCCCGCCGAAAAGGTCACGGCGTGTCCCTCCGCGATCCCCACGTCGTAGGCCCGATCCGGCATCCGCTCCATCAGCAGGTTCATTGAACAGCCGGTCGGCATTGCCGGTGTAATGCCCACAATCCGCTCGTCCGTCTTCGCCAGCTCGACCAGCGTGTGGCCGAACACCTCCTGGAATTTCAGCGTTTGCATGCCGGATTCGGCTTTTGCGGCGGCAAACCGTTCGCCTGTCTCCGGGTCGAACTTTCCGGGTGCGTGCCACTCGGTCTGATCCCGCTCGGCCGGCGCATACCCTTTCCCCTTGACCGTCAGCGTATGCAGGATCTTCGGCCCAGGCAGACTCCGCAGGTCGCGCAGCGCCCGCACGAGTGCCACGACGTCGTTCCCGTCCACCGGTCCGAAATATCGGAAATTGAACGATTCGAAGAGGTTGCTCTGGTGTAGGAAGAACGATTTGGCGCCATTGACGATCTTCTGGATCATCCGCCGCAGCCGCGGTGTCCGATCCAGCGCGCGCCAGGTCGTATCCTTGAACCAGTTGTAGTGGCGCGAGGTGCTGATCTCCAGCAAGGCCTCTTTCAGTGCCCCGACGTTCGGGTCGATCGAGATGCGGTTGTCGTTGAGCACGACCAGCAGGTCGTTCGCCGGATCGGCTCCGGCGTTGTTGAGCCCTTCGAAAGCCAAGCCGCCGGTCATCGCTCCGTCGCCGATCACGGCCACGCACTTCGCTCCCCCGCCCGTCTCGGTCTGCATGCCCCGCAGCAGTCCCAGCGCGGCCGAAATCGAAATGGAGGAGTGTCCCGCTCCGAAAGCGTCGAACGGGCTCTCGCTCATCTTCGGAAAACCGCTGATGCCGCCCAGCTTGCGATTGGTGTGGAACCGATCCCTCCGCCCGGTGATGATTTTGTGGGCGTAGGCCTGGTGTCCCACGTCCCAGACGAGTTTGTCGTTCGGGGTGTTGTAGACGTAGTGGATGGCCACGGCCAGCTCCACTGCTCCGAGGCTCGAGCCGAGGTGCCCCGGATTGGTCGATACTTCGCGGATGATGAACTCCCGCAGCTCGGCGCAGTAGGCCGGCAGCTCGTCGATGGCGAGTCGTCGCAGGTCGGCCGGCGAGTCGATCCGGTCGAGGTAGGTGGTGGCTTGCGTCTTCTTTTCGGCTGTGGGCATAATCACAAAGATAGAAAATTTGTACCTTCGCCTTATGAAAAAAGGAAAAATAGTCGGGGCGGCGATGCTCGGGGCGGTGGTGGTTATGTGGGGCGGGGTGTCGTGCGTCTCGATGAAGAAATACCGCGAAACGCAGACAAGGGCGTTGAGGTGCGAGACGGGGAGCGCGACGCTCCGGGCGGAGAACGAGCAGTTGCGGGAGCAGCGGGCGGCGCTGGAGGCGCAATATCAGGCGCTGGACTCGACGCACTATGCGGAGGGGTTGACGAATGCGGAGCTCCGGACGCTGCTCAAGGAGCGGACGAGGATCCTGACGGAGGTGAGGACGCTGTTGGGCGAGGCGCTGCGCGATTTCGACAGCGAGGGGCTGACGGTCTCGGAACGCGGGGGGATGATCTATGTGTCGGTGGACGAGAAGCTGCTGTTCGAACTGGGAAAGGCGGAGGTGTCGCCGGCGGGCGAACGGGCGGTGATGAAGGTGGGCGAGGTGCTGGCGCGTAATCCGGCGATCCGGATCATGGTGGAGGGGCACACGGATAATCTGCCGTATCGCTCCAAAGAGGGGGATCAAATCATCGATAATTGGGACTTGAGTGTCCACCGGGCGACGGCGGTGGTGCGCATCCTGCTGCGGAACCGGGGGATTGCGCCGAAGCGGATCACGGCGGCGGGACGCAGCCAGTATGTGCCGCTGGTGGGGGGAACGGATCCGGAGGCGAGGGCCCAAAACCGACGGACGGAGATCATCCTCACGCCGGACATGGATCGGCTGTCGGAGTTGCTCGAACGAGCGGGACGCATGACGGACGCGACGCGATAAATTTTCATTTCTCGGTTTTTGCCCCGGAGGGTACTGTTCTTTTTAACTTCACTGCGCTCGTTTTCCTCCTCGCCGCTCGGCAATTCGCAAACTTTGTTTGCATTGCTCTCACTGGCAGCGTCGGTTGTGAACAAAAAGAACCAGAAAAACTTCAGAGCGCATCCCTGCGGGATGCGCTGGCCGTACGAGGCGGAGATAACCCGTGGTCGTCCCACCGGGACGACCTCTGCAAAAGTCTTTTGGGTACCTTTTGCCCGAAGGCTTCCTCGCGCTAACTCGGCATAGCCCGCAAGCGGTCTCTGCTCAAGTAACGCTGCTCGGCTCTTCAGAAAAAGAACAGTTCACTCTAGGGCAAGTACGGACAATCAAAAAGATAATCATCACGAAAGATGACCATAGAGCAGTTAGTGCAGCGGATCGACGAGAGTGCCTCGCAAGTCGAGTTTCGGGAACGGTACGAGAGCGAGCGCACCTTGCGGATTCGGGGGGTGGCCGGGTCGTTGCTCGCCTTTGTTGTCCGCGGCATCGCCCGGCAGAAAGGCGGCATCCATCTGCTCGTTGCCGACGACCGCGACGACGCCTCCTATCTCTGCAACGACCTTATCAACATCGCCGGGGAAGACTTTCCCGGTGCGATACTCTTTTATCCCACCGCCTATAAACGCTCCGTCCAGACCCGGCGCGAAGACCCCGCCGGGATCGTCCAGCGCACTGCCGTGCTGACCGCCCTCGCCGGGAGCTGCGAATCCGGCAAACCCCTCATCGTCTGCACCTATCCCGAAGCCCTCATCGAACGAGTCGCCGACCGGCAGAAACTCGCCGAAAACACCCTCCGTGTGCGGAAAGGAGAGCGGATCGGCATGGACGAACTCGAACGACAACTCGTCGATTATCGGTTCGAGCACGTCGATTTCGTCGCTGAGCCCGGTCAGTATGCCCGACGCGGCGGGATCATCGACCTCTTCTCGTTCGGCGACAACAAACCCTACCGGATCGACTTTTTCGGCGACGACATCGAATCGATCCGGCTCTTTAACGTCGGCACCCAGCTGTCGACCGAAACCCGCGACGAGATCGAGATCGTACCCAACCTCAAAAATCCGGAATTGGCTGAAAAACGCGTCTCGCTGCCGGAGTACATCGGCCCCGGAGAGGTGACCTTGTGGATGACCAACCCCGTCCACTTTCTCGGCCGGCTCGACCAGATTCGGACGAAGCTCCTCGGCGAGCTCGACGAGCCCTCCGCCATCGACAGCCAGGTGACCAGCCGGAAACAGTTCGTTGCCGAGACCCAGGCCTGGCGGTGGATTTCGCTGAATGTCCATGCGCCCGAGCGGGTGGCCGGGGGAGCCGATATCGACTTCGGAGCTTCGCCCCAGCCCCAGTTCAACAAAAACTTCGAACTGCTCGCCGACGATATTCGGCGAGGGAACGACGAGGGGAGAACCACCTATATCCTCACCGAGAACCGAGCCCAGATGGAGCGGCTCGAAAACGTCTTCGACTCCGTGGGGCTCGAACATGTGGGATACGGCCATGTGCCGCTCACCTTGCACGGAGGGTTCGTCTTGCCCGCTCTGCACCTCGCCCTCTACACCGACCACCAGATTTTCGACCGTTACCACCGCTACACCGTTCCCAATGAGATCGACCGGCGCGAGAGCATGACCGTGGCCGAACTCAATGCGTTGCAGGTGGGCGACTACGTGGTGCACATCGACCACGGGGTGGGGAAATTCGGTGGGCTGGTGCGGAGCACGACCAACGGTGTGGTGCAGGAGTTTATCAAGCTGGTCTACCGCGATAACGACATCCTCTTCGTCAATGTCCACTCCCTGCACCGGATCAGCAAATACAAGGATAAGGACGCGCCGGAACCGAAGATTCACAAACTTGGTTCGGGGGCTTGGCAGAAGCTCAAACAGACCGCGAAAAGCAAGGTCAAGGACATTGCCCGGGAGCTGATCGCCCTCTATGCGCGGCGGAAGGCGAGCCGGGGATATGCCTACTCGCCCGACGGCTTTCTGCAACAGGAGTTGGAGGCTTCGTTCCTCTACGAGGACACGCCCGACCAGCAGAGCGCTACGCAGGCCGTGAAGGAGGATATGGAGCAGGCGGTGCCGATGGATCGGCTGGTCTGCGGCGACGTGGGGTTCGGGAAGACCGAGATCGCGATTCGCGCGGCCTTCAAAGCGGCTACCGACGGGAAGCAGGTGGCGGTGCTGGTGCCGACTACGGTTTTGTCCCTCCAGCATTATCGTACTTTTTCGCGGCGGCTGAAGGACTTTCCGGTGCGGGTCGAAAATTTTTCCCGGGTCAAGACGACGAAACAGACTCGCGAGATTCTCGACGACCTGGCGGAGGGCAAGATCGATATTATTATAGGTACCCATCGGTTGTTGGGCAAGAATGTGCGCTTCAAAGACCTCGGGCTGCTGATCATCGACGAGGAGCAGAAGTTCGGGGTGGCGAATAAGGAGAAGTTGCGGCACATCAAGGCCAATGTCGATACGCTGACCCTGACGGCGACGCCGATTCCGCGGACGTTGCAGTTCTCGCTGATGGGGGCGCGCGACCTGTCGATTATTAATACGCCGCCGCCGAACCGGCAGCCGGTGGCCACCGAAGTGGACGTCTTCGACGAGGAGATCGTCCGGGAGGCGATCGAGGCGGAGCTACATCGCGGCGGACAGGTCTTTTTTCTCCACAACCGGGTGCAGAGTCTCGGGCGGATGAAGGAGCTCATCGAACGGCTCTGTCCGGGGACGCGGGTGGCGGTGGGACACGGCCAGATGCCGGCGGCCGAGCTGGAAAAGATCATGATGGACTTCATCTACGGCGAATACGATGTCCTGCTGGCGACGACGATTATCGAGTCGGGGATCGACATTCCGAATGCCAATACGATGATTATCAACGATGCCCATCTGTTCGGGCTCTCCGACCTGCACCAGTTGCGGGGACGGGTGGGGCGGACGAATCGCAAGGCGTATTGCTACCTGCTGATCCCCTCGGAGGAGCGGGTGACGGGCGAGGCGCACCGGCGGTTGCGGGCCCTGGAGGAGTTTTCGGACTTGGGGAGCGGTTTTCATATCGCCATGCAGGACTTGGATATTCGCGGTGCGGGTAATATTCTGGGGGCGGAACAGAGCGGTTTTATCGCGGACATCGGGTTCGAGACGTATCAGAAAATTATGGCGGAGGCGGTGGCCGAGTTGCGTGAGGAGCAGGGATTGGAGCCGGATGTTTCGGCGATCGACTGTGTGATCGAGACCGATTCGTCGGCCCATCTGCCGGACAGCTACATCGGGACGACGGCGGAGAAGATTCGGCTCTATCGGGAGCTGGACGGTATCCGGACAGAGGAGGCGTTGCAGCAGTTCATTGCGCGGCTGACCGACCGGTTCGGCGAGCCTCCGTCGCCGGTGCAGGAGCTTTTCGAGGTGGTTCGGCTGCGGCGGGTGGCGGAGGCGAACGGTATCGAACGGATTGTGCTCAAGGGTGGGCGGGCGACGCTCTATTTCGTGGCGGACGAGCGGTCGGCGTTTTACAAGAGCGATCGTTTCATGACGTTGTTGCAGGCTGTGGCGGCTTCTCCGGCGCGGTTCAAGCTCAATCAGTCGGGCAATAAGTTATCTTTGTCTGTCCGGGAGGCGAAGTCGGTGATGGCTTTGCGGCGTGCGCTGGAGGGGCTGGCCGGCTGTTGAGGGGCGGTTCTTCGAACCGCAAGAATATGAAAAGGGGCAAGCCCGGGTTCTAAGTCCCCAATCGGTTCCGTCGAAAGCTCTCCTGTCCGTTTATTCCGAGAGGCAACGCAACTGAAGACCGTAGCCGCGATTGTGTGAGTCGCCTGGATTGAGATATGCCGCGTAGAAGTTCAGGAACACGGCGAAAGTCCTGTTAACGGTCGAAGACCAGCTGAACCCCAGGTGACCGACATACGCCGGTGTCCCCTTGTCGTAGCCGCGGTTGCCCGGGGCGGGACTGTCCCGAACTTGAGATCATTATGAATTTAGTCATCGACATAGGAAATACCTTTGCGAAAGTCACCATCGTGGATCGCGGCGAAATCGTCGCCCGGGAGACACAACCGCAACTCGAGCGCGATCTCCTCCTGCGCTTGCTGGAGCGGCATCCGGAGACCGACCGTGCCATTCTTTCCACCACCCGGCTGGCCGACTCCGCCACAGAAGCGTTTATCGAACGGCAAGTCGGCCGACTGATTCGCTTCGGTGCGCAGACCCCCGTGCCTCTGCGAAATGGCTATGCCACCCCCGAGACCCTCGGAGCCGACCGGATGGCCGCAGCCGTGGGAGCCTGGGGTCGGGCTCCGGGACGAGAACTGCTCATCTTCGACTTCGGGTCTGCCATCACCATCGACCGCGTGAGCGCCGCCGGCGAATACCTTGGCGGCAACATCTCGCCCGGCATGACCATGCGGTTCGAAGCCCTCCATCGGCTGACCGACCGGTTGCCCCTGTGCGGCGCTCCGGCCGGCGAGACAACCCTCACCGGACGAACCACCCGACAGGCCATCGAAAGCGGCGTCGTAGTCGGTATCGTGCACGAAATCGAGGGGTACATCGACCGCATCGGAGCGCAAAATCCGGATTTGGCCCTCTTTTTTGCCGGTCGGGACGCGAATTTCTTTGCCGACAAAGTAAAAAAGCCGATATTTGTGACTCACGACCTCGTGATCGAGGGACTCAACCGAATACTCGAATACAATGCCCAACTCAATAGTTAGGAGAGCGAGATACGTTGCGATCGTCCTGTTGCTGAGCATGTTCGGCGGAGGCATGATCTCTGCGGCATATGCTCAGATGAGCAGCCTGAACACCTTTTCGCCGTACACGATGTACGGCATCGGCGACCTGGCGGTCGGCGGGAGCGCTTTCAACCGACCGATGGGAGGCGTGGGGGTCGCTTTTCGCACGCCGTATCGCTTCAACTACCTCAACCCGGCGGCGCTGAGCGCCATTCCGCGGCAGTCGGCCCTCTTCAACTTCGCCGGCGAGGGGAAAAATATTTATGCCAAAAGTCCGAATACTTCCACCTCGTACAACACCTTCAATATCCATGACCTCGGGCTGGCGGTGCCGCTGGGGAAGGGCGTGGGGCTCGGATTCTCGCTGACGCCGGTCAGTTCGGTGGGGTACACCAGCCGGTTGGTGGAACGGAGCGCAGACATTACCCAGAATGTGGGGAGTACCATTTATAACTATGCGGGCGACGGGGGGATCACGCAGGTCTCCATGAATCTCGGGGTACATGTGGCCAAAGGGCTTTCGCTCGGGGCGGCCATGCACTACTGGTTCGGGGATATCGAACGGCAGTACAACGTCGTGGTGAACGACTACACCTCGTCGACCATCTATCGCAACATCGTCTCGTCGGAGAACAAGAATATCAGCAAACTCTTGTTTACGCTGGGGGCGCAGTATACCTGTCGGGTCGGAAAGCAGAACGCTTTGACCGTCGGAGCGACGTATCAGCCGAAAGTGAAGGCTACCGTGCGGGACAGCCGTTTGACCTTGTCGCACAACTCGGTGATGGTGGATACCATCTACTCGGCCCGGAGCCGGACGAAGATGGATATTCCGGCCAAGTGGGCGGCGGGGATCGCGTTCCAGGGGCCGAAACTGACCGTCGCATTCGACTACAACCGGCAGGACTGGGCCGGCGCGTTTGCCATTCCCGAGGGACAGGAAATTTCACTCGGCGTGTATCAGGACTTCCGACTCGGGTTCTCCTATACGCCCGATCAGTTCGATATTCGGAACGCCTTGAAACGGTGGACCTATAAAGCGGGGGTGCGGTACGGGGACAGCTACCTGACGATGCGGGGGAATCGCCTGCGCGATGCCGCGGTTTCGGTCGGGGTCGATTTCGCCCTCAAACGCGGTACCTTCTCCAAGGTCGGGATCGGCCTCGAATACGGCGAACGCGGCTCGTGGGCGAAGGATATGGTGCGCGAACGCTACTTCAATTTTACCGTCGCGCTGAGCCTCTTCGGGAACGATTACTGGTTCGTGCGGCCGAAATACAATTAATATTTGCAAAATTCCGCCGGAACTCCGAACTTTATAGTCCGTTTTTTCCGTTAGCTTCATGAGCCGGGAGAGGCTTTGCGGCCCCGACGGAACGTTGTTTACCTCAGTTTGTTTATTTCCGGTTCGCCTCTTTTGCCGGGGCGGACGAAACCAAAACTAACCGCAACCATGAAAACACGAGTTTATTCCCTGATCGCTGCTTTCTGCCTGCTGGGCGGGGCGGTCGGCGCACAGGACTTCCGCGAGGATCCCAGGTACGGGAGCGATCCGGCATCGCGGGAGCAGAACGTGCGCATCCTCAACTTCTTCAACGACGCTTATAAGGCCAAGGAGTACGGACAGGCCACGGTCTATCTGCGCCAGTTGATCGAAAACGCTCCGAAGGCGACCCAGAACCTCTATATCCGCGGCGTCGAGATCTATAAGAGCAAGGCGCTCGGGGCGCAGAGCTTGCAGGAACGGAAAATGTATGTGGACAGCATCCTCTGGTTTTTCGACAAACGGATCGAAGCTTTCGGCAACCATCCGCAGCGCGGCGAAGCTTATCTGCGGGGGGAAAAGGCGAAAGCCTTCCTCGCTATGATGCCGGCCGACCGCGAACGGCTCTTTCAGTTCTTCCAGGAGGCTTTGCATGAAAAACACCCGCTCAATCCGGGCTTGGCGGTGACCTACTTCAACTCGGTGGTCGAAAGCTACCGCCTCGACGATGTGACGCCGGAACAGGTGATCGATATTTATGAGCGGCTCAGCCAGCGGCTGGCGGGGTGCGAATCGCCGGAACGCGCCGAGGCGATGAAGGCGATCGACGACCTCTTCGCGTCGAGCGGGGCGGCCAATTGCGAGACCGTCGAAAAAATCTATCGGCCCAAATACGAAGCCGATCCGGGG
This sequence comes from uncultured Rikenella sp., assembly GCF_948810725.1. NCBI lineage: Bacteria > Pseudomonadati > Bacteroidota > Bacteroidia > Bacteroidales > Rikenellaceae > Rikenella > uncultured Rikenella sp. Next base: position 83,842 of record NZ_CAQIVA010000003.1, on the reverse strand, counting down.
AATGCCAAACTGATCGAAACCATTCTCGCGCTGCTTCGGCGCGGAAACTGCTCCAGCGACTTCTACCTGACGATGCTGGAGAAATACTATGCCGCCAATCCGCGGCCGGACGTGGCGGTGCAGCTCGCTTCGCTGTTCCAGGAAAAACAGGAGTTCGGAAAGGCGATGGAGTACCTCCGTATCGCCATCGACAACGAGACCGATCCGGCACAGAAGACCAACTTCATGTTGCAGGGAGCCGGGATGGCGCTCTCGTCCAGCTCGTATCGCGAAGCGGCCCAGTTTGCCCGTCAGGCTATCGACAACGATCCGAATAACGGGCTGGCCTACTTCATCCTCGCATCGGCTTATGCAGGCGGGAGCGGCAGTGCGTGCAGCGGATTCGACCGGCAGACCGCTTTCTGGCTCGTGGTCGACAACTTGGTACAGGCACGGCGCTTGTTGCCGGCGGATGATCCGCAGCAGTCCACGATTTCGCAGATGATCGGAAACTACAGCGCAAACTTCCCGAAGACGGAGGAAACCTTTATGCGCGGGCTCAATCCGGGGGACTCGTACACCGTCAATTGCGGCTGGATCAGCGGCCGGACGGTGGTGCGGGAACGGTAATCCGTCTCTACGGGATGCCTTTCTCTTTGCACGACTTGTGTTCGATGCTTATGAACGAAAATAGAGACCGACCGACCTTCTGTCGGAGCGGGCGAGTGCTTGCCGCTGCTTTTTCAGCGGCAAGCATCCTTTTTTTCGCCCGGTGCGGAAACAACGAACCGACTCCGACGGTGGACGATCCGGAAAAGACGCCTACCCAAATCAGTCATAACCACAGGATCATCAACTCGATCGACGGGCGCAGACAGTATCGCATGGAGACTCCCCTGCTCGAACGGTACGAGTTGGCCAAGGAGCCGTTCATGGAGTTCCGCGAGGGGATCAAAGTCGAAACCTTCGACTCCGCTTTGCGGGTCGAGAGCGATATCGTGGCCGACTACGCCCGCTTCAACGAGACCCAAAAACTGTGGGAGGCGCGCGGGAACGTCATCGCGCACAATTACGAGGCAGGAAAGGAGCCGCGGACGCTCCTGACCGAGCGGCTCTTCTGGGACCAGACCGCCAAGAAGATATACAGCGATACGATCGCCCGGGTGATCGACGGCGGGAGCGTGCACGTCGGGCGGAACTTCGAAGCCGACGAAAATTTCGAGCGGTGGAGCTTCCGAAATACCGTCGGGCAGATCGAAGTCGATGCTGCGGCCATGCGCGACACTTCTACGGTTGGTTCTGTACCGGTGGCGGCGGACACTTCGGCTACTAAATAGGCATTTTTCATGGGAACAACCATTCTCGTCATACTCATCGCCCTGCTGCTCTCGGCCTTTTTTTCCGGGATGGAGATCGCATTCCTCTCCTCGAACAAGCTGAGGCTCGAAATCGAACGCAAACAGCACCCGACCTACGGGCGGATCGCCAGCCTCTTTCTCAAGGCGCCGGGACAGTATATCTCCACCATTCTGGTCGGGAACAATATCGCGCTGGTCGTCTATTCGATCTTCATGAGCCTCCTCTATACCGCTATCGCCGGGCGATCCAACTACGCGGCCGAGACTTTGATCTCGACCCTCATTATCATCTTCACCGCGGAATTCTTGCCCAAAGCGGTGGTGCGCGCCAATCCGAACTTCTACCTTCGGACGTTCGCCGTGCCGCTCTACGTGTTTTACATCCTCTTCTATCCGATCTCGAAATTCGCCACCCTGCTCTCCACCGGCCTGTTGCGGCTGATGGGGCGGCGCGTGGAAGAGACCCCGCAGATCACGGAGTTCGGCAAGGTCGATTTGGCCACCCTCGTCGAGGAGGCGGCCGTGGGCGAGGAGGGCGACGCTGCGGAACGGGAGGACAGTGAACAGCGCGTGAGGCTCTTCCAGAACGCCCTCGACTTCTCGGAACAGCGCGTGCGGGAGTGCATGGTGCCGCGCACCGAGATGGAGGCCATCGAGGTCGGCGAAGGGGTCGACGACCTGCGCCGGATGTTCGTCGGCACCGGATTCTCGCGCCTGCCGGTCTACGACGGGACGATCGACAACATCATCGGATATGCCAACCTGAAGAGCCTGTTCGACGGGCCGAAGACGATCCGGGAGGTGTTGCAGGAGACCTTGTACGTGCCCGAGACCATGTCGCAGCGGAAGCTCCTCGAAGCCTTTACCCGATCGAACAAGTCGCTGGCCGTCGTGATCGACGAGTTCGGCGGCACGGCCGGGATGGTCACCCTGGAGGACTTGCTGGAGCAGATCTTCGGCGAAATCGAGGACGAACACGACGCCGATCATCTGGTCGAAAAGGAGGTCGCCCCCGGCGAATACGTATTGGCGGGACGGCTGGAGATCGACCACCTGAACGAGACTTACGACCTGAGGATTCCTGAGTCGGATCGCTACGAAACCTTGGCGGGGTATATCCTCGACCGCAGCGAAGACCTGCCCAAACCGGGGGATACGTTGCGCGCTGACGGACTGAAGATCAAGATACTCCGGACGGGGCACGCCCGCATCGAACTCGTACAGCTCGTCCGGACGGAAAAGGCCAGGTAGGGCGAGGGCGCTTTTGCCGCATACGACGCACACTGTTACGTATGTCGAAAAAAAACAGTACATTTGCCCCATTATATCGGCGTGCGCGGCGCGGCGTCGTTCCACAAGCAAATAAAAAAGAGAATATAACAGCATGGTAACTCTCAACACCCTCAGAAACAAAGGCGGCGTGCTGCTCGCGATTGTGATCGGCGTCGCGTTGCTGGCTTTCGTGCTCGGCGACATGTTCACCTCGGGGAGCACCCTGATGAACAGCTCGAAGATGAACGTCGGGACGATCGACGGCGAAAAAATCTCGATGCAGGAGTACGGACACGCTATCGACGAACTCACCGAAGTACAGCGGATTACCACCGGACGCGAAGGCTCCAACGAAGAGCAGAACGAGATGATTCGCGTGCAGGCGTGGGATCTGATGATCCGGAACAAGGCCTTGAAACCGGCGCTGGCGGAGGTGGGGCTGACCGTTTCGGACGAAGAACTGGTCGATCTGATGAGCGGTGCCAACCCGTCGCCGATTCTGGTCCAGATGTTCGGCGATCCGCAGACCGGGCGGTTCGAACCGGCCATGCTGCGGCAGCTGCTGGCCAATGTCGAACAGGATCCGACCGGCCGGTTGCAGATTTTCTGGAACTATTTGCAGGGCGAGGTGGCCGACCAGAGCCTGATCTTCAAATTCAAAACCTTGGTGGACAAGGCGGCTTACGTAACGGGCTTCGAAGCCGAACGCATGGCGGCCTTGGAGGGGGAAACGTACGGGGTGGATTACCTCGTGAGCCGGTACGAATCGGTGCCGGACAGCACGGTGACGGTGAACGATGCTGCGCTGAGGAAATACTACGACACGCATCGCGGGATGTTCCGGCAGCAGGACTCGCGCGAGATCGAATACGTCACCTTCGAAGCGCTTCCTTCGCAGGAAGACTATGCGGCGGCGGAAAAGAACGTCCGCGAGATGGCGGACGGGCTGCGGACGACCGGTAATGTGCGTCAGTTCGTCTCGATGAACTCGCACAACCCGTTCGACGCCAGATACTATAAGGCCGGGGAGTTGACCGGCGAATTGGGCGCGTTCGCTTTCGGGGCGGGGGCCGATGAGGTGTACGGGCCGGTATTGAGCGGCGACCAGTGGACGATGGCCCGGGTGGCTGATGTGCAGACCATGCCGGACAGCGTGCGGTTGAGCAGCATCGTGATTCCGGCGGAACCGAAGGCTTTTGTCGACAGTTTGTTGAACGCTTTGCAGCGCGGGGCGGACTTTGCCGCTGCGGCGCGGGCCCACTCGGTCGAAGCGCAGCAGGTCGACGGTGACGGCGACCTCGGGATGATGGATCCGCAGGTGTTGGCTCCGCAGTTCGCGGATGTCGTGAAGGAGATGAATGTCGGCGATATCCGGACGGTGACGACGCCGGAGGCGATCTGCATCCTGAAAATGACGGATCGCAAAGGGATGGCACGCCGGGTGCAGCTCGGGGTGCTGAATTACAATGTGGAGGCGAGCGAACAGACTCGGAATCAGGTTTATGGCGAGGCCAATAAATTCGCTACGGCAGCGGCTGCGGGCGGATTCGAGAAGGCGGTGAACGACGCCGCGCTGGCTAAGCGGGTGGCGACTATCAGTTCGAACGACCGGACGGTCGGCGGGATCCAGCAGTCGCGCGAGCTGGCCCGGTGGGCTTTCAATGGCGAACAGGGCGAGCTGTCGGACGTCAAAGAGTTCGGTAACTATTTCGTGGTGGCGACCATTACCGGGGTGCGGGAAAAGGGAATCGCACCGTTCGAACAGGTGAAAGAGGACTTGAAAACTTTGGTCGTGCGGGAGAAAAAGGGTGAAATGCTGGCGGCGAAGATGAAGGGGGCAGCTTCGGTGGCGGCCTTGGCTTCGACCTTGGGGGTGGATACGCTGCACAACGACGATATCAATTTCGGCGGATTCATGGCTCCGGAGGTCGGTTTCGATCCGGCATTTACCGGCGGGGTGTCGGGGATCGGCAAGACGGGGGTGGTTTCGAAACCTATCGTCGGTCGGATCGGGGTGTATGCGGCTCAGATCACCGGTCAGCGGAAAGCGGCTCCGATGGATGTGGCGGTGGAAAAGGCTCGTCTGGCGGCGGAAGCGCAGCAGAGTGCGTTTATGGCCGCTTACGAAGCGTTCCTCGACTTGTGCGACATTCAGGATACGCGCTACCGGTTCTATTAATCGGTGTGAATTTGTCCCGGCTCGCTTCTATGAAGTAAGAAGGCTTAGTCTTTTTACAGATTGTATCGCATATATGTCGGCCTTACGCAGCATCGACCGCGTAAGGCCTTTTTTACAGATATACGCCTCATCGAATGAAATTCAGTGCCATTCCTTTGTATGCCCGAATCCTGCTCGGGATGATAGTCGGGATCGCGATCGGTCTGTTGGCCGTTCCGTGCGGTTTCTCCGGTCTGGTGACCGACTGGGTGAAACCTTTTGGCGAAATTTTCATGCGCCTGCTGAAATTTATCGCCATTCCGCTCGTGATGGTCTCGCTGATTAAGGGGGTGGGGAGCCTCGGCGACATCGCCTCGCTTTCGAAAATCGGTTTGCGGACGATCGGTATCTATATCTGTACCACCGTGTTGGCCATTGCGGTCGGGCTGGTGCTCGTCGAGGCGATTGCCCCGGGGAAGATCGTAGGGGCGGATAGTGCGGCGGCTATGGAGGCGGATTATCGGGCGGCTGTCACGGAACGCAGCGTCCAGGCCGAGGGGATGGCCGAGGTGCCGCCGTTGCAGTTTCTGGTCGATATCTTTCCGGACAACTGGATCGGAGCGATGGGCGATAACGGCCGGATGTTGCAGATTATCGTGATCGCGGTGCTGGTCGGGGTGGCGGTTCTGTCGGTGGGACGGGAGCGGACGGAACCGTTCATGAAGCTGATCGACGCGTTGGATGCGATTCTTCTGCGACTGATCGACCTGATTATGCGGTATGCGCCGATCGGTGTGGCGGCTTTGATGGCTGGGATGGTCGCCGACACGGCGGGGAATTTGGAGCTGCTCGGGGCGTTGGGGCTCTATGTGGTGACGGTGGTGTTGGGACTTTTGTTGATGATTTTTCTGTTTTATCCGTTGCTGGTTCACTTTTTCTCGAAGATTCCCGTGCGGAAATTCCTCCGGACGATGTCACCGGTGCAGCTGTTGGCTTTCACTACCAGTTCGAGCGCGGCGACGCTGCCGCTCAATATGGAGCTCGTCGAACGGAAGTTGGGGGTTTCGCAGCGTGTCACCTCTTTTGTCTTGCCGATGGGGATGACGATCAATATGGACGGTACGAGCCTGTATCAGGCGGTGGCGGCGGTGTTTATCGCTCAGGTGCTGGGGATTGACCTGACGGGGGTGCAGTTGCTGACGATTGTGGCGACGACGACGCTCTCGTCGATCGGGACGCCGGGGGTGCCGGGCGGGAGTATTGTGGTGCTGTTGATGGTGTTGTCGTCGGTGGGGATTCCGCCGGAGGGGCTGGCTCTGATTCTGGGGCTCGACCGGCCGTTGGATATGCTGCGGACGGTGGTGAATGTCACGGGCGATGCGACGGTGGCTTCGATCGTCGATGCCGGTACTTCCAATGACTAATCCGTTTCAATTATGAAGATCGTAACAAAACTCTTTTTTGGCCTGATGGCCTGTGCGTTCGTCTCTTGTCGGGATACCGTCCGGGCACCGGAACCGATTTATCCGGTGCCGACTCCGGCCCAGGTCGCCTGGCAAAAGATGGAGACCTATGCTTTTGTCCATTTTGGTCTCAATACCTTCAACGACCTTGAATGGGGCTACGGGGATACGCCGGCTGAGACTTTCGACCCCACCGATCTCGATGCCGAGCAATGGGTACGTATTATTCAGGCGGCGGGTTTCAAGGGTATCATCCTGACAGCCAAACATCACGACGGTTTTAATCTCTGGCCGAGCAAGTATACGGAGTATAGTGTCAAGAACTCGCCGTGGCGGGAAGGGAAAGGAGATATGGTGCGCGACCTGGTCGATGCCTGCCGCAAGTACGGGCTTAAATTCGGGCTTTATCTCTCGCCTTGGGATCGCAATCATGCCGAATATGGCGGGCCGGAGTATGTCGAATATTTCCACAATCAGGTGCGCGAATTGTTGAACGAATACTGTGACAGTGTCGAGCTGTTCGAATACTGGTTCGACGGGGCCAACGGCGGCGACGGTTACTACGGAGGGGCACGCGAGAAGCGGTCGATCGATCCGACGACCTATTACCGGTACGAACAGGCGGTCGAGTCCATCCACTCCAAATTTCCGGACGCCATGATTTTCGGCGGTACGGAACCCACGATCCGTTGGGTCGGCAACGAAGAGGGATGGGCCGGCGAGACCGACTGGGCTCCATATAAAGTAGGTGATAACCCGCATTACGGATCGCCCGACGGTACGCAGTGGTTGCCGGCCGAGTGCGACGTATCGATCCGCCCCGGATGGTTCTATCATCCGCGGGAAGACCATCAGGTGCGGACGCTATCGCATCTGGTAGATATCTATTATCGTTCCGTGGGCCGAAACGCGACTCTGTTGATGAATTTTCCGGTGGCGTTGGACGGTCGGATCCATTCCTTGGATTCGGCTCGTATTATGGAATGGCGACAGGCATTGGACGAGCAGTTCCGAACCGATTTATTGGAGGGTATCGTACCTGCGGCGAGCGATATACGCGGTCGGAAATTCGGTGCCGAGCGGATGACGGACGGTCGATGGGAGAGCTATTGGGCTACATCCGATTCGGTGACGACGGCCAGCGTCACATTCCGATTCGACACGCTTACGAATCTCAATCGTCTTCTCTTGCAGGAGTATATCCCGCTCGGGCAGCGTGTGTCGCGGTTCGGTATCGAGTATCTCGACAGTCTCGATAACTGGCGACCGGTCGAGACGCCGGATACGATGAGCACGATCGGTTACAAACGGATCATCCGGTTTGCGAGCGTGGCGACGAAAGGGGTGCGGGTGAATTTCCTCCAATCGCGGGGGCCGCTTTGTATCAATAATATAGAGGCCTATCATGCACCGGTGTTGATGGTCGAACCGACGATTCGGCGGACGGGACAAGGTGTGGTGTCGATTGGGGCGGTTCCCGGTGCCGAGATTCGGTATACGACGGACGGAACGACGCCAACGCTTGTGTCACCCGTGTATCGTGAACCGTTCGAATGGGCTGCTCCGGGAGAGGTGCGAGCCATAGTGATCGATCCGGTGTTGGGCACGATCAGCCCGGTTGCCACACGGAAATTCGATATTCCGACGGCTGCGTTTCGGGTTGTTAAACCGGCTAAACCGCGGACTGAAGTAATCTTCGACGGGAATCCAACGACAGTCTGGTATTTGTCGCTGGAGGAGGGCCGGGAGTTGATTTTCGATCTGGATCGCCCCCGTATGCTGACCGGCTTGACCTATACGCCCGATATGAGCCGTTGGGGAAGCGGGCCTGTCTCGAAGTACCGGATTTATGTGGATGGACGGAAGGTCGCAGCCGGTGAGTTTTCCAATATCAAGGCGAATCCGGTGGAACAGACTGTCGTTTTCTCGGAGCCGATTTCGGGTCGCCGGATTCGTTTCGTTGTGGAGGCGACGGCGGACGAGGCGCCGCAGGCGGCGTTTGCCGAAGTGACGGTTTTGACCGAGTAAACAGTCGGAGTTGAGGTAAATGCACGCCCTGTAACGATTTTTCGTTGCAGGGCGTGTGTTGTGTTTGATACAGGGGTTAGAAGCTCAACGAAAGCCCCGCTCCGAAATAGAAATCGGCATTCGACGGCGAAGCCAGCGTGAATTTGACTGTCGCCGGCATCGTCGAACCCGCTACATTCACCTCGAACGCGATATCGCCGCCATACGACCAGATGTTTCGTCCCTGCGTCCGGCCTCCGTCGGCGAAATAGAGACCCCGGCTCGCATCGCCGAACAGGTTGAGCCAGATGCGTTTGAAGTAGATCAATCCGTTGATCCCCCCGTCCGGATAGCAGACCGGAAAGGTGTAATCCACCGAAGCCGCCCCGTAATACTTAGCCGCCCATCCGTTGTAAGCGCCGCGCGGAAAGAGCGGTTTTTGTGCGAAGCCTAACTCCGCCTCCGTCTGATAAGCCGCCCCAGCTCGTATCGTAAAGCTGTGATTCCGCAGCAAACCCGGCAAATAACCCCGCAGATAGAGGCTGTACAACCGTCCGAATCGGTTGTTGAACGCCCCTGTCACATCTGCCCGCACCGCATAGCCCAACCGCGGCACGATGCACCGTGTCGAAGCTCGTCGGTTGTCGCTCCACCACAGCGAAGCCTGATATTTCTGATACCCCCGGGTCAGCGTGAAACCCGTGTCGGTGCTGCGATAGAGCAGCGTATTGTAGTGCGTGACCGAGAACGACGGCTGGAAGAGCCGCAGGTGACTCCCCCCCGAGAAACGCAGCGGCACGGCGATCGTCCCGCGCAGGTGGAGGTAGTTTTTCAGCCCGCCCGGCACGTAGATGCCGACTGCCCGATCCTCCGCCGAGGCATAAACGCCCTGTTTCCCACCCCCGTATTCCACCTCGGCCGTGATCTGCATCGGCAGCCCCGCATACGTCCACGACGTATGCAACCGGTCGTTTCCCTGCATCCGCCCGTAGGTCGCCGTCCCGTAGCTGTCGCCCATCACGCTCTGGAAAAAGAGACTCGCTCCAAAGCCGATCGCCAGACCCCGCTCGTCTGCATTGAGCAGGTCGTCCATATCCGCCGTCACCGGAGCCCAGCTGTGGACGTTGAACCACCGCAGCGCCTTGTTGTATTTCCGCACCTTATGCGTCGTCACAGAGTCGTCCATCGGCAAGGCGCTCATCGTCGGCACCTCCCATGCCGGTGCCGGAATGTTCAGCAGATTCTTCGGCAGCCGCCGTCGAACGACCGTATCCTGCACGGCAGCGATGCCGGTTTTGGCGATCTGGTAACCCGCTGCGGTGTAGGTGGTAAATAGTACCTCGCCGCGCGAAGCGTCCCCCGCCGGCCCGTAAGCTCCGAACCGCGAAGTCGTCATCCGCCGTTCCGGATAGCCCGCCTCGGTCAGGTCGATCGTATGGATTTCGTCTTTTCCCGACTCGATGGAGCTGAAATAGAGCCGCCCCCGACCGTCCGACGTCAGCCCGCTAATCGTCGTCATCGACGGTTCCGTCACCTCTTCCATTGCCGTGAATCGCCCGGTCGACACCGATATCCGCCGCAGGTGCATCCCCCGCTCGCCCAGGGCGATGAAGGCCAGCGTCCGGGTCGAGTCGTCCCAGGCCACGCCGTGCACCGTGGTCAGTCGTTCGAGCCGCAGTCGGTCGATCTCCCGGAAATCCGTCGCCGCGTGCAATACCAGATCGCTCCCCCCCAAGCTGTCCGGCGACACGGTGACGATGAACGGCCGGTTGTCGGCCGTCAGGGGCGTGACGAAATAGTTGGCCCGCCACCGTCCGTAAGTGTGCCGCCGGCCCGTTGTCAGGTCGAGGCTGCGTACCACCGAATAGGTCTTGTACTCCCACACCGGATGGGGCTTGAATTCCGTCCACCACAACGTGTTTCCCGCCACCGTCGGCCGGCTCGACGGCGGAGCGATCCACCGCAAAGTCCGTTCCCGATGCCGCCGTTTCGTGGCGGTCGTGTCGAGCATTACGAACCGCGTCGGCGTGTCGTAATCCGTCTTGGTGGCCACCACTCCCAACGGCGTGGAAAGCGGGTCGGCATAGGTCGTGAAGCCGCTCTTCCGTCGCGCCGGAGCAGTCAGCGTCCGGTAGCTGTTCGGCACCGCCGAGTAAGGTTTCCAGTGGGTGTACAGGTCTCCCAGCGCCCGGCGGCTGATGTCACTCAGATGGGCGCCGTAGTGCCGTTTCAGGTAGAGGCGCATCGGCACGATCAGAATGGGCCACTTGCCCGCATATTCCACCGCCCGGCTCCACACCTCCGGCCCGTAGTATCGTTCGCCCGCCGCCACCAACTGGTAACCGTATTCGTATACCCCCGGCACATACCGCCGGTAGGAGCCGGCGTTCCACACATCGCTCCGGAGCCGGACGTTCGCGCTGTCGGCCGCGAATAAAGCCCGCATACCGACCGTAAACGACGGCTGATAAGCTCTCCCGAACTCCGAGTATTGCGTCTCGGCCAGCGTCGCGTCTCCTTCGAGGTACCAGGTGGGGGTCACCAGCATCCCCACGCACGTCCCCGCCTCGCCGAAGAGCCATGAAGCGATGCGGGTCAGTCCGCTCCGCAGCGAGGAGAGCTGTACCACGTGCCGGCTCTCGTGCACGGCCAGCTGCTTGAGCCACGGATCGGCATAGATGTCCCCGCCGGCCGGAGCCGTGGTCATGAGCTCCATCCGTTTCGGGGCCCAGACGACTTCGCCGTTCGAGTAGAGGTTTTCGGTGTGTAAAATGATGGGGATTCGCTGCGGCGCGCGTGTGAAGCCGTGGGTGATGGTCGGCGCGATAGAGTCCATGAAACCGGCCAGCGCCGTCGCCGTCGGCGCATAATAGTCGGGGTAGACGAGTTTATAGGTCGGACTTTTGATCTGTCGCCACCGGAGACCGGCCGGGCCGCGTCCGTTGTAGTAGAATTGCGCCTGTGCACCGAGCGGCAGCAGGGTGAGCAGCAGCAGAAAGCGGCCGAAGAGCGGACGGAACAGGCGGGACATAAGAATAAGAAGAGGAAAGGGTCAGATTTTACGGGCCTTGTATCCCGCCTCGGTCAGTATGCCGACGATTTTGTCGCGAAAGTCGCCTTGTATGATGATCTCTCCCTCCTTGGCCGACCCGCCGACGCCGCACTTCTGTTTCAGGAACCGGCACAGCTCTTTCAGGTCCTCCTCCGTGCCGACGAAATCGGCCACGACGGTCACCTGTTTTCCGCCTCGGTTCCGGCGGTCGAGGGCTACGCGCAGCCGCTGCCTGCCCGGCGCGAGCGTCTCCTGCTCCGGAGCGGCGTCGGTGGTGTATTCGAAGTCGGGATTGGTGGAGTAGACCGTGCCCAGGCGCGCTTTCCAGTCGTTGCCGCTCATAGGATCAAGAGTTTTTCAGGTTAGAATACCGGTGTGAACTGCCGCAGGAAGCGGAGGTCGTTTTCGAAGTAGAGCCGCAGGTCTTTGACGCCGTATTTGAGCATGGCGATCCGTTCGACCCCCATCCCGAACGCGAAGCCCGAGTACTCCCGGCTGTCGATGCCGCACGCCTCCAGGACGTTCGGGTCGACCATTCCGGCTCCCATGATTTCGAGCCACCCGGTGTGTTTGCACACCGCGCAGCCCTTGCCCCCGCACAGATTACACGACACGTCCACCTCGGTCGACGGCTCGGTGAAGGGGAAGTAGGAGGGTCTCATCCGGATCTCCGACTTTTCGCCGAACATCTCCTTGGCGAAGTGGAGAATCGTCTGTTTCAAGTCTGCGAACGAGACGTTGCGGTCGATATAGAGCCCTTCGACCTGGTGGAAGATGCAGTGTGCCCGATACGAAATCGCCTCGTTGCGGAAGACCCGTCCCGGACAGATCACTCGGATCGGCGGCCGCTGGTTCTGCATCACCCGCACCTGGATCGACGAGGTGTGCGTCCTCAGCAGGATGTCCGGATCTTTTTCAACGAAGAAAGTGTCCTGCATATCCCTCGCCGGATGCTCCGGCGGGAAGTTCAGAGCCGTGAAGACATGCCAGTCGTCCTCGATCTCCGGCCCGTCGGCCGGTACGAAGCCGATGCGGCCGAAAATGTCGAGGATCCGGTTCCGTACCAGCGAAATCGGATGGCGCGTTCCGACCCGTTCCGCCGTCGCCGGTCGCGTCATGTCCATCTCCGCTCCATCTCCCGCCCCTGCCGCCAGCGCGGCCTCTTCCAGAGCCGTTCGGAGCTCCTCGATCCGTTGCGCGGCCGTCGTCTTCAGCCGGTTCAACGCCTGCCCGAGCGTCCGTTTCTCTTCGGCGGGCGCGCTTTTGAACGCGTCGAACAAGGCCGTAATGCTCCCCTTCTTGCCCAACAAACGGATGCGGAAGGCCTCTACCTCGGCCGGCGTTTTCGGCGCGAAAGCCTCCACTTCGGCCTGCAATGCTTCTATCTGCGCTATCATAATCGTTTTCTTTGATTGTCCGTAGGTTAAATCGCGACGTTGTCGATCAGCCGCACCGCCCCCGCCTGCACCGCGACGAAGCAGCGCAGGTCGCCCGACGAATCTCCCCACTCCGTCGCCGGCTGCAAGGTATCCGCCGTCGCGATTTCGACATATTCCGTCTTCAGCAACGGGTTCGCGTCGATTTGTTCGGCGATCCTCCGTTTGGCCTCCGCCACCGAAACAGCCCCCCGCAAGCTCCGGGCCGCCTCCGAAAGCACCTCATAGATGTGCGGCGCCGCCGCCCGGTGTTCCGGCAGGAGCAACGCATTGCGCGAGCTCCGCGCCAATCCGTCCCTGTCCCGCACGATCGGACAGCCCGTAATCTCGATCGGCAGCCCCAGCTGCGCCACCATGTGGCGGATGATCGCCAATTGCTGGAAATCCTTTTCGCCGAAAAACGCCCGGTTTGGCCGGACGATCTCGAAGAGCCGCGAAACCACCTGTCCCACCCCGTTGAAGTGTCCCGGCCGGTGTTCGCCCTCCATCACCCGATCCAGCCCGCCGAAGTCGAACACCCGCGTATCCGGTTCCGGATAGATTTCGGCTACCGAAGGCGCGAAAACGAAATCGACGCCCGCCTCTTCGAGCAGTTCGAGGTCGGCCGCCTCGGTGCGCGGATAGCTTTCGAGGTCTTTCGGGTCGTTGAATTGAGTGGGGTTGACGAAGATGCTGACTACGGTGGTGTCGCACGCTTCGCGACAGGCCTTGACCAACGAGAGGTGACCTTCGTGCAAGGCGCCCATCGTCGGTACGAAACCGACGGTTCCGGTGTATTCTGCGAGCTCCGACGCCCGCCTGCAAAGTTTCATTTTTCTGAGATATGGCTTGAAAACGACCGCGCGCGGTACCTGGTCGCGCGCAGCGGAAACAGACAAAAATACGGATTATAAACGAGACCGAAAAATTACGCCTCCGCACCCGGTGAAGATTCGGGTACGGAGGCGCAAAAAAGAGAGGGAACTCAGTGGGAGAGCATGTCGCTCTCTCCGGGTTCCGGACGGTCGTTAGGCGTTTTTCGGATTGGCGCCGAACCGGTTTTCGCCCGGCTGGCTGTCCTGAGCCTGCCAGATGATGTACAGGATGGTACCTACCACCGGAATGAAGCTGATGAAGAACCAGCCGAAAGCCCGACCGGTGTCGTGCAGACGGCGCGAAGCCACTGCGAGGTTCGGAACCAGCACGGCGAGGCCGAACAACGGGCCGATGAACGGAATGAAGGTCAGGACATAAGCCAGAATGCAGTTGAAGAGCGTCGGCCACCAGAATTCGCTCCGCCGTGCCCGGCCTGCGAAGTTGGCGTAGTTGGTCCAGAACAGCTTGTAGCACTCGATGGCGCCGTTCGGGTGGATGTTGCTCGTAGCAACGGTGTTGTTTTCGTTGATGTTTTCCATAGTGAATGGTATTTGATGTGTGAAAAATCTGTCGCAAAAATAGTGATTCTGTCAGAAAGTCGGCAGAAAACAAGGATTTAATTTTTGATTCGGACTCACATCTCTTTCGTATCGGGCCGAAAAGGGCTCTTTTTTCGGGAATTTCGCGCCGCGCTGTCCCGGCCCCGTGAATAAATCACTATCTTTGAGCCGCATAATTTACGTAAGAATAGATGTTAAAGAAACTGAAAAAGAAATTGGGGCTTCGCGGCGGTAAGGGCGGAGCTCAGGCGGTGCGGCAGGCGAGGGGCGAGGAGCGCCCGAATGTGCCGGAGGTGGCGGTACGGGAGATCAAACGGATGTTGTTCGAGGCTTTTTCCGACCATCCGTCACGGATTTACGACTCGAAAATGGCGGCCAAGCAGATCGGCATACAGGGCAACGACGGGCGGAAGATGGTGCACGACCTGATGCGCGAGATGGCGGCCGAAGGGGTGTTCGAAAAGGTAGGGGCGGGGCAGTACCGACTGGTGCGGAAGCAGCTGCCCACGAAGACCGGGCGCGTGGATATGACCGCCAGCGGGATGGCCTATATCATCGTGGACGATGCCGCCGAGGGCGAGAAAGATATCATCGTCGAGCCGCGCAACACCCACCATGCGCTGCACGGCGATCGGGTGCGGGTGGCCATTATCGGTCGTCGGCGCGACGGACGGATCGAGGGCGAGGTGGTCGAGACGCTGGAGCAGGGCAAACGCACGTTCGTCGGGCGGATCGAGATTTCGGAGAAGTACGCTTTCGTGATTATCGACTCGCGGACGATGCCGGCCGACATTTTCGTGCCGCTCCGATCGATCAATGGGGCGGAGAACGGGCAGAAGGTGATTGTGCAGATCGTCGAATGGCCCGAGACCTCGAAAAATCCGACCGGCGAGGTGGTCGACGTGCTGGGAAATTCCGGGGACAACAACACCGAGATGCATGCCATTCTGGCGGAGTACGACCTGCCGTATCACTTCCCGGAGGAGCTGGAGCAGGCCGCCGACAAGATCAAAGCGGGGATTACGAAGGCCGAAATCAAGCGGCGCAAAGATATGCGGGGCGTGGCGACCTTCACGATCGACCCGGCCGACGCCAAGGACTTCGACGACGCGCTCTCGATCCGGCGGCTCGAAAACGGAAATTGGGAGGTCGGGGTGCATATTGCGGACGTGACGCACTATGTGCGGCCGGGCGATGCCATCGATACCGAGGCGGTGGAGCGGGCGACGAGCGTCTACCTGGTGGATCGCACCGTGCCGATGCTCCCCGAGGCTTTGTCCAACGACCTCTGCTCGCTCCGTCCGAACGAGGAGAAACTCACCTTCTCGGCCATCTTCGAACTGGACGACGAGGCTAAGGTGCTGAACGAGTGGTTCGGGCGGGCCGTGATCCTCTCCGACCGGCGGTTCGCCTACGAAGAGGCGCAGGCGGTGATCGAGGGGCGGCCGGAGACGCAGAACGAGCCGTTGCGCGAACAGATCCTGACGCTCGACCGGCTGGCCAAGAAACTGCGGGCGGAACGGTTCCGGAACGGCTCGATCGGGTTCGAACGCGACGAGGCGAAGTTCGTGCTGGACGAACACGGGAAACCGCTCAGCGTATACTTTAAAGAGATCAAGGACTCGAACCAGCTGATCGAAGAGTTCATGCTGCTGGCCAACCGCAAGGTGGCGGAGTTCATCGGGCGCAAGCGGCCGGGGCAGCGGACGGAACGGACGTTCGTCTACCGCATCCACGACAAACCGAACGAAGAGAAGCTGGCCAACTTCAAATCTTTCATCACCCGTTTCGGCTACAATTTCAAGGCTGAGAAAGGGAAGGCGGTGGCCAAGGAGATGACCAAACTGCTGGCCGACATCAAGGGGAAGAAGGAGGCGAATTTAGTATCGACTCTCGCTATCCGGTCGATGGCCAAGGCGGTCTACTCGACCACTAATATCGGACACTATGGTTTGGCGTTCGATTACTACACCCACTTTACCTCGCCCATCCGGCGCTATCCGGATATGATGGTGCACCGCCTGTTGCAGCACTATCTGGACGGCGGCAAGTCGGAGGACAAGGAGACGTACGAAAAGCTGTGCGACCACTCGTCGGCCATGGAGATTCGGGCGGCCGAGGCCGAACGGGCGTCTATCAAATACAAGATGGTCGAGTTCATGGAAGATAAGGTGGGGCGCGAGTTCGACGGCTCGATCTCGGGCGTGACCGATTGGGGAATCTATGTGGAACTCGCGGAAAACAAGATAGAGGGGATGGTCGCCTTGCGGGATATGTCGGACGACTACTACGCGTTCGATGCCGAGAACTATGCCGTGGTGGGACATACCACGGGGCGGCGGTTTACGTTGGGCGACGAGGTGCGGATTCGGGTCAAGCGGGCGGACTTGAGCCGCAAGCAGCTCGACTTCGAGATGGTCGGGACGATCGACTTCCACACCCGGAAACTGGATCGGCTGCCGGAACCGGCCGCGTCGGGCGACGGTCTGGGCGCTTCGGCGCGCGAGGCCAGACGGGCGGCGCAGGGGGGCGGTTCGGCGCGCAGCGGCTCGTCGCGGAAACGGCGGGGAGGCGGCAAATCGCGTTCGCGGGGCGGACGCTCGAAGGAGTAACCATCGGGGAGAGGAGAGAGGGCGATGTCGGACGCTATCGAACGCTTCGGACGTTACATGGCCGCCGAACGGCGTTGTTCGCCGGCGACGGTCGATATCTACACCCGCGACCTGCGCGGTTTCGAGGCCTATCTGAAAGCGGCGGCCGATTCTTCCTCTGCGGCCGGATTCGATCCGGCCGCGGTGACTTTGGCCGATGTGCGGGGGTGGGTGATGCGCGAGGTCGAGGCGGGAACGGCCGTCGGAAGCGTCAATCGGAAAATATCGACCTTGCGCTCTTTCTTCCGCTATCTGATGCGGGAGGGGATTGTGGCTTCCAACCCGGTGCGCGAGATCAAGGCGTTGCGCGGGGGGCGGCGGCTGCCGGTCTTTGTGGAACAGAGCCGGATGACGCAATTGGTGCGGGTGCTGGAGGAACCCTCGGAAGAGTTTCCGATCGAGCGCGACGCGGCAGTGATTCTGTTGCTTTACGGTTGCGGTTTGCGGCGTTCCGAGCTGGCTTCGCTGACGTTGGGGAGTATCGACCTGCGGGCCGGGACGGTGCGGGTGATGGGAAAGGGGGCCAAGGAGCGGATCGTTCCGATTTTGCCGGAGGTGGCGACACGTTTGGAACACTATTTGTTGCTCCGGGCGAAAGAAAAAATTTGCGAGTCGGCGGAAAATTGTCTATTTTTAACCAACAAAGGACGGGGCCTTTCGGCGCAGGGGGTGTATGGCATCGTGAGGAGCTACCTCGCGGCGGCGGGGGTGCAGGGGAAGCGGTCGCCGCACGTGTTGAGGCACACTTTCGCCACGCATCTGATGCAACACGGCGCTTCGGTGCGGGTGGTGCAGCAGCTCTTGGGACATGCTTCGCTGGCGGCGACGCAGATTTATACCCATAACACCATCGAATCTTTGAAGAAGACCTATAGTCAGGCCCATCCGAGGGCGATGTCAAATATTCAGAAAACGAAGGAGGATAAAGTATGAACATTCAGATTCAATCCGTGAAATTCGATGCCGATCAGAAACTGATCGATTTCGTGCAACATAAGGTAGGTAAACTGGATCGCAAGATCGATAACAGTACGGGCGCCGAAGTGACGCTCAAACTGGACAAGGACGACGCGGCGGGAAATAAAGTGGCGATGGTGAAGTTGGCGATCCCGGGTCATGAATTGGTGGCCGAGCGGCGCAGCAAGTCGTTCGAGGAGTCGATCGACCTTTGCGTGGACGCGATCAAACGCCAGATCGAGCGTTACAAGGATAAGTAGGTCGGTTGGGCTCGGTCGAGATTGTCGTGAGTTTTGGGGTAGAGGCTGGTAGTTGAAATGCGTAAGCATTTTCCGTCCACGGGACGTGGGGCCCGCGCGGCCTGAGCGCAGTACCCTCAAACTAAAACGCGCGCCCGGCCTAAAGAAGCGATTCAACTATTTCGGCGGTGAGCCGAAATAACTGAATCGCGCAGGCGCGCGAACAAAAAACGGGGCAAGGAATTGGGCCCAGGCTGCCTTAGCGATACGTAGTATCGCTCCGTCCCTCCGGTGCGCCCATCGGGCGTTTTGTTAGGGTTGTCTTTGCTTTACTAACCGACCGCCGCCCGCGCAGGGCAGTTTCAGGCGGGACAAAGCTCGACCGCGCGCCAACGCCTTAACAGGAAAATCATTCAAAAGCGATGTTCGCTTTTGAATCAGAGAAAACGCGGCGGAGCGAAAGCGGAGCCGCAGTGAGGCGGACACGGGGCGGAGAGTTGGGCTGTGCTTTTTGCCGCGCTTTAGGCTGAGAGCGAGTAGCGCGATTCCGAGAGGAATCGCCGTCCTCGGCGAGGGCGACGCTTTAGCGGCGCGTGGGGGGCGCGCCGAGGACGAACCCAACGGATTGGGGTAATAAAGAAAATGTTGCTTTTGCGGTTTGTAGAACCTCCGGGCCTGTGCGCTGGGCCTTCGGCCCACCCCCGGAGCGCGCAGCCCGAAACCAAAATAGGGCGGTGCTGGTGGCGGAGTTCTTGCGACCCTTTGGGTCGCGCGGGCCGAAGCCTCCGACCGCGGAGGCCCGCAACTCACGTTGCTTTTGGGCCCCGCAGGCTTCAATCGCTTGAACTGAGAGCGGGTAGCGCGATTTCAGAGGAATCGCCGTCCTCGGAGCGCAGCGAACGCCGAAGGCGGACGCCGGGGGAGGCGCGCCCGAGGACGAACTCAACGGATTGGGGCTGTGAATGAGGTGTTGCTCTTGCGACCTAAAAGGTCGCCGGCCTTGTCGCCCAGGCGCGGAGCGCCTCGGGGGGGGATGGGCGACAGGCCGAACACGAGAGGTTAGGGTTGTAGATTGGGCGGAACTGTTGGCTGTGCTCTTGCGGCTCGTAGAGCCGCGCAGTTCGCCGCCACCCCAAGCGGCGGACTGCAACTCGACGGGGCTCGTTGCACTCACCGCTGGCGGCGACCCGCTTAAACCAAAAGCGAATAGCGCGATTCAGAGAATCGCCGTCCTCGGCGAGAGCGACGCAATAGCGGCGCGAGGGGGGCGCGCCGAGGACGAATGTTACCAAATTAGGTCGAGCTCTTGCGACCCTTTGGGTCGCTCGGGCCGGCCGCCTCTCCCTCGGGAGGTCCGCAACCCGCCGCTTGCGCGTCGAGAGTTGCTGTCCTCTTGGGCTCCGGCCGCATACTTTCGGGTAGAGGCTGCCATTAAAACACCCTGTGGGTGCGTTTATTCCGAGAGGCAACGTAACTGAAAACCGCGTGCCCGGTTCGCCGTATGGCTGGGATCGAGACTCGCTTCGTAGAAATGCAAGTATACCCCGTTGATACCATTGACCGTAGACGACCTGCTGTATCCGCTGCTGCCTACGTTGCGCAACGCACCCTCGCCGCTACCGCGTTAGCCCGGGGCGGAACAGTCTGTTTGCTGTCGGATTGAACAGCCCGTCCGGCTATTCTGACCCGAATCGACCTCAGACTCGAATAAAAGATTACGAAAAACGCACAGCACGTTCTTTATCTATGGGATATAAGGAACAGAAACAGCGGCTGCTCGACAGCCGGTATATCCGCATGGCCCGGATATGGGCCGAGAACTCCTATTGTGTTCGGCGACAGGTCGGGGCATTGATCGTGCGCGACAAGATGATCATCTCCGACGGCTATAACGGCACCCCGCAAGGGTTCGAAAACGTGTGCGAAGACGACGCCACGGGGCTGACCAAACCTTACGTCCTGCATGCCGAGGCCAATGCCATTACCAAAGTCGCCAAGTCGAACAACAGTTCGGAGGGATCGACCTTATATGTGACCGCTTCGCCGTGCATCGAGTGTGCTAAACTGATTATCCAGGCGGGGATTCGGCGGGTGGTGTTTTGTGACGACTATCACTCCGCCGATGGAGTGGAGTTGTTGCGGCGTGCCGGTATCGACGTCGTGCAGGTGACGGAACTGGGTGACGCAGAGAAAGCGTAATTCGCATGGAGCCTCCGGAACAAATGCGTTCCGGAGGCTCGTTGTTTTTCGTGATGTTGGAAAAGAAAAAGATGGAAAATAAGCATATCGCCCCCTTGATTGAGCTGGCCTCCCGATTCGAAGGCGAGGAGTGGAGGCGGGCGGTCGATGAGGCCGGACGGGAAAACGAGTGGTTCACTCCGCGCCAGATCGAGGCGGCTGTGAGGGCTTTGAGGAACGATTTGTTGCGTCCCGAACAGCTTCGGGCTTGGCTCGATCGGTATTCTTTGGCCGAACCGACGGGGAAGTCGGTGGGGATCGTGATGGCCGGAAATCTACCGCTGGTCGGGTTTGCCGATCTGGCCGCTGCCGTAGCGGTGGGGTGTCGGGTGTGGGTCAAACCTTCGTCCAAAGATCGGGCGTTGATGGGATATGTCGTCCGCGCGTTGCGACAGAACGGCTGTGAGGTCGAACTCCTCGACGCTCTGCCGGCCGGGGCGACCGGATGGGACGGGGTGATCGCCACCGGGAGCGATGCGACGCGCGATCGATTTGCCCGACAATTCGCCGGGCTGCCGGTGCTGCTGCGCGGTGCACGGCAGAGTGTGGCGGTGCTGAACGGCGCGGAAAGCGATCGGGAGGTGGAGGGGTTGAGCGAAGATTTGTTTCTTTATTGGGGGCTGGGGTGTCGGAGCGTGGTGCGTCTGTTCGTGCCGCAGGGGTATGACAGGACGCGATTGGTGGCCCGTTTGGCTGCTTGCGACCGGGAAGTGCATCCGAAATACGAGGCTTGCTATCGCTATGCGCGTGCGATGGCGGCGATGCGGGGCGAACGGGTGGTCGACGGCGGCTCGTTCCTGTTTCGGCAGGTGGGAATAGAGGTCGGGCCGACGGTGCCGAAGGTGGGGGAGGTCTTTTGGTCGGAGTATCGTTCGGAGGCGGAGGTAGCGGATTGGCTGGAACGGCATGAAAGCGCGTTGCAGTGTGCGGCGGGAGCGGTTCCGGAGGCGTTTCCGCGCAGGGTGCGTTTGGGTGAAACGCAGCATCCGGGGTGGACGGACTATGCGGATGGGATCGATACGGTTCGGTTTCTTCTCTCTCTTTGACGTGGGGTTCGCTGGGGGGCGAACTGGGTTGATGTTTTTATATGAACCATTCCGGAAAAATTTGGTTAATTTTGTCGCGTGTGAAGGCAATGGATTATTCGGTCTTTGCCCTGTATAGAACTGTTCTTTTTCTGAAGAAAAAGAACCAAAAAGACTTTCGACGGATGCTAACGCATCCTCCCGCTGCCGGCGGCCCAAATCTCGGTTGGTTCGTTGGGCTGTGGTTTTCCGGCGTAGCGCGCTAATAATGGGCATAATACCCTAAGCGCGCTCGCCGAGAAAACCCAGCCCGACAGACTCACGAAGACTGAGGACTGCGGAGCGTAAGGCGTAGCGTAGCTATCATGAAAGTTCTTTGGGTACCTTTCTTTCAAGAAAGGTACGGTTCCATGCGGGTAGATACGGAATAATCAAAGGTTAAAACGAGACAGATTATGGGAAAAGCATACGAAAAATTTTTGGCCCGTCAGGCCGCCCTTGAGAAACAATACGACACCAAATATTACGAAAAGCAGCACAACCGCGGGAAACTGACCGCCCGTGAGCGGATCGAGTTGCTGTTCGACGAAGGCACCTTCGAAGAAGTGGACGCATATGCCACCCCTGCCGCCGGCGGAGGTTTCGGTAAGTCTACGACCGCTTTGGGAGACGGCGTGATTGCCGGGTACGGTACAGTCGGCGGCAAATCGGTGTATGCTTTCTCGCAGGATTTCAATGTGTTGGGCGGATCGCTCGGATCGGTGCACGCCGCCAAGATCGTTAAAGTGCAGAGCATGGCCCTCAAGACCGGATCGCCGCTCATCGCCTTGATCGACTCCGGCGGAGCGCGGATCCAGGAAGGGATCACCAGCTTGAACGGCTATGCCAATATTTTCCGGCAGAACGTGCTGGCCTCGGGCGTGATACCGCAGATTTCGGCTATTATGGGGCCGGCTGCGGGGGGCGCTGTTTATTCGCCTGCTTTGACCGACTTCATTTTCATGACCGAGTCGACCAGTTATATGTTCGTCACCGGGCCGGACGTGGTGCGGCAGGTGTTGAACGAAGAGGTGACCGCAGAGGAGTTGGGGGGCGCTTCCGTGCATTCGACCAAGACCGGGGTCGCCGATTTCGTCTTCAGCGACGACGAGAATACTATCAAAGGGATCAAGATGCTGCTCTCGTTCCTGCCGGCCAATAACATCGAGAATCCGCCGTTTATCGGCACCGACGATCCGGCGGATCGGGCTGAAGAGGCTTTGCTGGATATCGTGCCGGACGACCCGGATAAACCGTACGACGTGTTGGAGGTGATTCGGATGATTACCGACCACGGTCGTTTCTTCGAAGTGGGGGCGGGACATGCGCGGAATATCGTGACGGGGTTGGCGCGGATCGGCGGCTATGTCGTCGGGCTGGTGGCCAACCAGCCGCAGGTGATGGCCGGGACGCTCGATATCGACGCTTCGGTGAAAGGGGCGCGGTTCATCAACTTCTGCGACAGCTTCAATATTCCGATCATTACGTTCGAAGACGTGCCGGGGTTCCTGCCGGGGACGGATCAGGAGCATGCGGGGATTATCCGACATGGGGCGAAGTTGCTCTACTCCTACACGCGGGCGACGGTACCGCGGATTACGGTCATCCTGCGGAAGGCTTACGGCGGGGCTTATATCGTGATGAACAGCAAGGGGGTCGGCGGCGACTTCTGCTATGCGTGGCCGACGGCCGAAATTGCCGTGATGGGGCCGGAGGGCGCTACGGCGATCCTCTACCGAAAGGAGCTGGCGGAGGCCGAAGACCCGGTGGCGCTCAAGAAGGAGCTGTCGGCGAAGTATCGCGACGAAATAGCCAATCCGTATGTGGCGGATGAAAAGGGTTTTATCGACGAGGTGATCGACCCGCGGGCGACGCGTTCCAAGATTATCAATGCGCTGAAAACGCTGGAGAAAAAATCGGTCAGCCTGCCGAGACGGAAACATGGCAATACACCGCTTTAATAACCGTTCGTTTACTGTGTCTACCCGCCTGGAACTGCCGCTTGTTGGCTTCGCGTTGCTTTCGGCTTCCTCGTGCTACCTCGGCATAGCCCGTAAACGGTCTCTGCTCTCGGTACGCTACTCGGTTCCTCCTCGCCGCTCGGTAATTTGCAAACTGCGTTTGCATTACGCTCGCTGGCAGCGTCGGTTGAAAGAAAGCGGCGCAAAGAACTTTCGTGATAGCTACGCTACTCCTCAGGCTCCGCAATCCTCAATCTCTGCGATTACTTTTGGGTCGGGGCAACGGCGCGCTTAAATAAGAGTTAAACCCTATGCGCGCCGTTTGCTCCCGGCCCAAAGAAGAGTACGAGAACAGGGGCGCCGGCAGCGGGAGGATGCGTCAGCATCCGTCTAAAGTTTTTCTGGTTCTCTTTGTTCACAAAGAGAACAGTACCCTCCCGGATAAGTACAGAAACGAACGATAAAGAAGAGTTTTATGATAAAATCGTTACTGATAGCCAATCGAGGCGAGATCGCCATTCGGATTTGCCGGACAGCCAAACGGATGGGGATCAAGACCTACGTGATTCGCACCGTCAAAGAGCCCAACGCCGTTTATTTGGACTTTGCCGACCAGGTGCTCGACTTTCCCGAGACCGACGGCACCACCCCCGAGTTTCTCGATATAGACAACCTCGTGAAACTCGCCGTGGACAATAAAGTTCAGGCTTTGCATCCCGGGTACGGGTACCTGTCGGAAAATGCAGAGTTCGCAGAGAAATGTATCGATGCCGGCGTGAAGTTCGTCGGGCCGCCCGCCAAGCTCATCAAGGACATGGGCGACAAGATCATCGCCAAGGAGATTGCCGCGAAAAACGGCGTGCCGATGCTTCAGGGGAGCGAAGGGAGCGTCAAGGATGTCAAGGAGGGGGTGAAGATCGCCAAGAAGATCGGCTATCCGGTGATTATCAAAGCCGCATCGGGCGGCGGCGGGCGCGGGATGCGGATCGTTCACAAACAGAGCGAGATGGAACGCATGTTCCACGCCGCTTCGTCCGAGGCGCAGAGCGCGTTCGGCGATCCGTCCGTCTTTATCGAGAAATACCTCGAAAACCCGAAACACATTGAGTTTCAGGTCGTAGCGGATGCCCACGGGAACGTCGTGCACCTCGGCGAACGGGAGTGCTCCGTGCAGCGCAAGCACCAGAAACTCCTCGAAGAGGCCCCGTCGTCGGGGATCGATGCCGCATTGCGGAGCAAGATGGCCCGCGTGGCGGTGAAGCTCGCCAAAGGGGCGGGGTATGAGAGCTTGGGAACCGTAGAGTTTTTGCTCGACAAGAACAAAAACTTCTACTTCATGGAGATGAACACCCGGATCCAGGTCGAACACCCCATTACCGAGGCGATTACGGGGCTGGACTTGGTGGAATTGCAGTTGCGGATCGCATCCGGCGAGAAGCTGCCCATCAAGCAGAGCGACGTGAAGCTCGACGGGTGGGCCATCGAGTGCCGGATCAATGCCGAAGACGTGCAGGCCGATTTCACCCCTTCCATGGGGACAATCAAACAGCTGCGCTTGCCCCAGGGGGACAACATCCGGATCGACACCGGGATTGTGCCGGGGTCGGAGATTACTCCGTGGTTCGACTCCATGATCGCCAAACTCATCGTGCACGGAAAGGATCGCAAGCAGGCTATCGAACGGGCCTTGTCCGCTTTGGAACGGTTCCATATCAAGGGCGTGAAGACCTCCATTCCGTTCTGCAAGGCCGTGCTCCACAACGAAGCCTTCCGGAGCGGAGATTTCGACACCTCGTTCATCGAAACGAAACTCGAATCGCTCGTCTACCGCGAACCGGACGAAGAGCTGATGGCTGCGATGCTGGCTCTGTACCAGTACACCCACGAAACCGTGCCCGATGTCGGGCCGGAGACCGGAATCGACCCGTGGGTGCTCAACCGACGGATCCGGAACTTGTAATTCTCCGTCCATTTCTCTTAGGCTATTCCAACTATGACACCGAAGAAAACGACCAATACGACCAAACTGATCGCCCTCGACACGAACACCAACGCCGAGTACGAATTTTCGGTCAAAGACAACTACGAATACCGCTATCAAAAGAAACCGATCCGGATCGACCTCGTGCGGGAAGCGGACGGAGTGAACGTGCTCTCTTGTAATGGATTGCGCTATCCGTACGAAGTGACGCGGCAGAGCGCCAATACCTATAATATCATCCTGAACGGCGTCAGCTACTCGTTCTCCGTCGAGACCCCCTTCTCGCTCAGCCGGAAACGCATGCTGGCCGCCAAGGCCGGCTTGTCCAAGAAAGAGGTCATCAAGGCACCGATGCCGGGCAAGATACTCGACGTTTTCGTCACCGAAGGGCAGGCGGTGGGGAGCGGCGAGGCGCTGCTCGTGCTGGAGGCGATGAAGATGCAGAACACCATCTCGACCCACATGAAAGGGACGGTCACCAAAGTGACCGTCGTACCGGGAAAGACGGTCGGGAAAGACGACGTGTTGATCGAAATCAAGGCCGAACACTGATCGGCCTTGATCCTCTGAGGGGGTGGTCTTGCGGCGTTCAATAAATCTGCGGAAGATTCCGTTTACCGGGGAGGAGAGATGACACACGAACAGACCACCGAACAACACGTCCGGGAAAAGGTCGCTCTATTGCCGGAGGGGCCGGGCGTATACCAGTTTCTCAACGCCGAGGGAACCATCATCTACGTCGGAAAGGCCAAGAACCTCAAACGACGCGTGAGTTCCTACTTCGTCTCGCGGGCCGACCACACCCGGAAAGTGCAGGTCATGGTGCGTCAGATCGCCGACCTGCGCCACATCGTCGTCGGGAGCGAGGCCGACGCCCTGCTGCTCGAAAACAACCTCATCAAAGAGCTCCAGCCCCGCTACAACATCCTGCTGAAAGACAGCAAAAGCTATCCGTGGATCGTCATCAAAAACGAACCCTTTCCACGGATATTCTCCACCCGTAAATTCATCAAAGACGGCTCCCTCTATTTCGGGCCTTACTCCTCGGTGAGCATGCAGCGCGCCGTGCTGGAGCTCATCCGGGGGCTCTATCCGCTGCGCACCTGCAAACTCAACCTCGCGCCCCAGGCGATTGCCCGGGGTACCTATTCGGTTTGTCTGGAGTACCACATCGGGAACTGCAAGGGCCCTTGCGTGGGGTTACAGAGCGAGGAGGAGTATATGGCGAATATCGCGGCGGCCAAGAATATCCTGCGGGGCGACCTGCGGCCAGCCGAAGCCTATTTCACCGCCGAGATGAAGCGGCTCGCCGAGGGGCTGCATTTCGAACAGGCGGCGCGGGCGAAGGACAGGCTCGCCTTGTTGGCCGACTATTCGAGCCGATCGGTGATCGTCAGCGCCACCCTGACCAACCTGGAGGTGGTTTACGTGCTGCACGACGAGGGGACGGCCTTTTGCAACCACATGCGCATCGTGCGGGGAGCGGTCGTGCACTCCTTCACTTTCGAGATGCGGGGGCGGTTGGACGAGTCGCCGG
The DNA here is from genome assembly GCF_948810725.1 of uncultured Rikenella sp. Classification (NCBI taxonomy): domain Bacteria; kingdom Pseudomonadati; phylum Bacteroidota; class Bacteroidia; order Bacteroidales; family Rikenellaceae; genus Rikenella; species uncultured Rikenella sp. The sequence goes on along the minus strand of NZ_CAQIVA010000003.1, from coordinate 57,074 downwards.
ACGAGCTGCTGACCTTCGCTCTGGGCCAGATTTTTGGCGAGGAGCGGGAGGAGGGGATACCTTTGCCGCGGGAGGTTATCGTGCCGATGATGCCTGACGCCGAGCTCTTTCCGACGGTGAATTTCACGGTTCCGCAGCGGGGGGATAAACTCGAATTGCTGCGTTTGGCCGAGAAGAATTGTAAAATCGCCCGGCTCGAAAAGTTCAAGCAGATCGAAAAGACCGATCCCGACCGGCACACCGATCGGATCATGGCCCGGATGCAGAAAGACCTCCGGCTGCCGGTCGAACCGCGATATATCGAGTGTTTCGACAACTCGAACATTCAGGGAACCAATCCGGTGGCCTCGTGCGTCGTCTTCCGCGACGGGAGGCCCAGTCGGAAGGAGTATCGCCATTTCAACATCAAAACGGTGGTCGGAGCCAACGACTTCGCCTCGATGGAGGAGGTGCTCACGCGGCGGTACGGGCGGTTGCAGGCCGAGGGGCAACCGCTGCCCGACCTGATCGTGATCGACGGGGGGAAAGGGCAGCTCTCGTTCGCTTTTGCGGCTTTGGAGAAGCTGGGGCTGCGAGGGCGGGTCTCGGTCGTGGGGCTGGCCAAGCGGATGGAGGAGGTCTACTACCCGGGCGATCCGCTGCCGCACTATTTGGACAAGACCGGCGAGTCGCTGCGCATCCTGATGCACATCCGCGACGAGGCGCACCGCTTCGGGATTACGTTCCACCGCCAGAAACGGTCGATCAACTTCCTGAAATCGGAGCTGGAGAACGTGCCGGGGCTGGGCAAAACCTCTATCGACCGGTTGCTCAAGAAATACCGGACGCTGGCACGGATGGGACGCACGCCGCAGGAGGAGCTGGCGGAGTTGATCGGCGCGGGGCGGGCGAAGATTCTGACGGACTACCTGCGCGGTCGGGGAGAGGCTGCCGGCAGCCTCTCGTCGGAGGAAGAACCGGCGCCGACTGCGGCTCCGGATTTGGAGATTGGCCGGTAATGATATACTTTTGCACAGATATTTTCTGATGCCGCTCTTCGGAGTGGCCGGGAAAGGGCCCATAGCTCAGTTGGTTAGAGCAGCGGACTCATAATCCGAAGGTCGTGGGATCATGCCCCTCTGGGCCCACAGCACTCTATTTTCGCGTCGCTTTCTTGTTTAGAGAGCGACGTTTTTTTGTCCGATAGGTACGGTGTCTTTTTCAGACAGCGACAGTTTTCTCGCTTTTCAAGGCATGTAGCGGCCCAGGCTACGATAAACTCTTTTGAATTTCTGTCTTGATTTTCATCGCTTTTTGACCGAAATTTGTCCTCGCAATACCCCGCAGAGTGTTGTTTGCAGCAAAACATTTTCTATCTTTGTCCGTGTCGGGACTCCGGGTTCCGGCGGACATATTTCGATGAAAGTGTTTAGCTTTTATCCTTGGCAGGAAATCTGGTAAATTTCAAAAACGCAAGGATAGCAATAACACTCGTCACTTGTATTAAGTGCATCTCATTCTGAGGTTGTACTCTATACAGGTGTGGGGTATTGTTTATTTGCGTTTGGGCTTACCAGAGCCTCCTATCGGATAAACTAACGACTCCACACTTTCTTCTTTTTGCAAAAATGGCATCCGGGAGTCGGGGTGCGCCGAAAAATCAAAGTTTTATGAAAAAACTCGTTTATGCGATGCTCGCTTTGTCGCTCGTAGCTTTTGTGGGGTGTAAGAAAGACAAAGACAAACAGAAGGAGGTGACGGTCGAAAACCTCGTCGGCACCTGGGAGATTTACAAAACGTACGACGACGGTGAGTGGGATACCGAATGGGGCGTTGCGGTCGGGTATCAGAGCATTCTGAAAATCAATGCCAATGGTACCGGGACGATGGAGACCATCGAGGAAGAATATAGAAATACGACCTCGTTTACCTACAAGATGGCCTCCTCCGGCACGATTACGATTACCACTTCGTACGGCGATACGCGGCAGGTGAAAGTCAAGTCGCTGACGGACAAGGAACTCGTCTTGGAATACAGCGAGTATGGTGCGACGTATGCCGAGTACTATAAACGCAAGTAATTAGCACTGGGTTTTGATGTTTTGTTGAAAGCGCGGGGATCGATTCTTTGCCCGGAATCGTTCCCCGCGTTTGTTTTTTCGTGGTCTGTTGTAGAATTTAGATGGCGTATTGGCCGAAAATAAAGTGCGGTATGTTCATTGGGAATCAGCTTGTTTAGGTAATTGTTCCCGTTTCGGATTTTCGCGCTTCCGGTGTGTTGCCGTCTGAAAGCTGTTTTGGAGGATCGAATAAAAAAACACGCCTCGAAAGAGGCGTGTTTTCAACTGTCAGATGTTTGTGGGAGCTGAGGGATTAACTTCGTTCCGCTCGTTTTTCCCGAGCGGCTCTGTGAATAACGACCAAACATCCGATCGGTTGAGAATCAATCCGTACCGGTCTTGTTTTTTATTTGCTTTTCCCGCACGCCAGCAGAGCTGTCAGCGGCGAAGCAAATAAAAAAACACGCTTCTTTAGAAGCGTGTTTTTCAACCGAATCGACTGTTTGGTGGGAGCTGAGGGATTCGAACCCCCGACCCTCTGCTTGTAAGGCAGACGCTCTGAACCAACTGAGCTAAGCTCCCCCTGCGTTGATTGCGATACAAATGTACGGCTTTTTTCCGATTCTCCAAAAACAAGGGGGCTTTTTTTGTGATTTTTGCTGAAATTTTCGGCAAGTACCTGAAAATCAAAGCGAAAAAATCAATCTTTTTGCTCGAATGTTTTGAGGGCCGCCGAGTCCGCCGCATTCAGCGAGTCGGCCGGCGGCAATATCTCTGTCGGAGCGGCCATTTCCGGCGTGATGCGCAGCGAACTGTCGCTCGCGCTCCGGGCGCCGCGGACGAAGACGTCGCGGATGTAGTTACGCAGGTTTACTCGTGTCGTTTCGATGATCGCTACCCGTGTCGGCAGGTTCGAATCTTTGTATCGCGCCCGCGTGATCTTGAAGTCGAAGTCGTCGAGGTTGCCGAAGATGTCCACGCCGATCCGGAACGGAATCGGCGATTTCAGCACCGAAATGTGGTAGTTGAAGGTCATGTCCATCTTGTGCACTCCGCTGACGGCAGCCCGGTAGCGGTCGATTTCGACGACGAACGGAAAAATCTCGATCTGCGAGTCCCGCACCAGAAACTCGGCCGAGATGTGGTCGATCAGGTTCCGTTTCTTGTTCTTGAACATCAGCATCTTCGAGATCTCGGTGAAGGTCTCGCCGTCCAGCAGCACGAGGCTGTCGCCCGAGATGTGGCACGCGGCATCCACCGTCGGAAGGAGGATGTTCATCGCGCTGTCGATTCGTGTCGTGGCCGCCAGCTGGCAGTCCACGACGCCCGAGAACGACCGGAGCATCGGCATCAGGGTGTCGATCGACGGGATCAGTTCGATGAGCCGGGCCACCTGCATCTGCTCCATCTCCAGATCGAAGCCCGCCTGGATATCCTCCGGCGTGCGGGTCGAGTAGAGGCCCGTCATCCGCAGGTTGCCCGCATTGCTGCGCATGGTCAGGTCGGAGAGCTGCAACACCCGGTTGCGGGCGATCACCTCGCCGGAGAGGCTGTCTAACCGCAGGTTGGCGTACATCCCCCGGTGGATCGTCAGGTCGAAGCGCATGTCGATGTTGCCCGGAATCACCAGCAGCGCAGTGGCTGCGGTCGTGTCGGCCGACTGAAGGATGCGTTCTTCCAGCTGGTCGTCGCTTTCGGTTTCGGCGACGCCCCCCTGGGCTACCAAGGCCGAACCGGCGTTCGCTACACGGATGATTTCGTTCAGGTTGAGTGTGTCGGCCGTTACTTCCAGGTCGCCTCGAATCCGACCGCGACCCAGCATGGCGCGCTTCAATCCTGAAATGTTACCGGTCAGCACGGCCTGCGATTCGCCGGCCTTGACGAAGGTGCGTTTCAGGCGAATCTCGTCTGTATTGAACGCGAGGTCGATGTCGCGCAGGGTGGTGGGCAGCGGGAAGTAGGGGGTGACGATCCGTCCTGATCGGGCCCGGATCGCTCCGTTCAGTTGCCATCGTCTCAGGGCGTCGCCCAGCTCCGACGAGACGCGCAGGTCGATGTCGTTGTCCGCAAATTCGTCGGTTGGCCGCACTTTCCCGCCGCGCAGTCTCCGGGTGTGGGCGAACAGCGAGTCGCGCGGCACGTCGGGATAGAGTCGTTGCAGCGAGTCGAGCCGGTGGGTGCGTCGTTGGAGTCGGGCGGTGTCGGGCCGGTTGAGGGTGGCCGACAGGGTGACGTTGCTGCGGGTGACGGAGAAACGTCCGGTCGGTTGGCGGAGCGAGAGTCGCCGGGCGTCTGCCTGAAATGCCAGCTGCGGAATTTTCGGGTTGTCCCGGGCCGGCAGGATGCTCCAATGCGAGTCGAGCCGCCGGCCGATGACGGTCATCGAGTCGCCCAGTTCGATGCGCAGTCCGGCAGCCGAGAGTGTCCCCTGTGACGGATGTACCGTCGTGGTGTCCCGCACCAGATTTTTGGTGGCGGTGGTAGCGTGTATCTTGATTTTTTGTCCTTTGATGCAGAGATCGTCCCCCATATCCAGGTCTACGGTGTCCAGGCTGAGGGTCGCGCCGATCGCTTCGGTGCCGTCGGCGATCAGCGAGTCGCTCGCGGCCAGTCCGGTGCCCATTCCGAAGCGTCCGCCGTCTACGGCCAATCGAAATCGGCGGCTCGGCATGACGACGATCAAATCGTCCATCGTCAGGTGTCCTCCGACTCGTGCCGCGCCGATCCGGCCTAAGTCCAACTGGCTCAGTCGGGCCCGGCCGTGCAGGTCCATGGCAATTCGTCCGGCGAGGGTCGATCCGTCCTGTGCCGGGAAGTGGCGGCTCAGGTAGTCCAGCGAGAGGTCGCCTTTCACTGCGCCGTCGAAACCGGCGTCGCCTGTCAGGCGGTCGAGGTCGCCGTGGGCGTCTAACCGCATGCCGATGCCCGAGACCTTGAACTCCCGCAGTTCCACGCCCGTTGAGTCGGGGTGTTGCGGTCGGAACCGGAGGGTGGCGTCCAGAGCCAGCGTGTCGATCCGGCTGCCGTAGCGGTCTTTGACGTAAAAAAGGTAGCCGGCGGGCATGCGGTAGTCGGCAGTGACGTTCGGCAAGGTGCGGGTGGCCGGATTCCAAGTGCCGTCGATCCGAAGGTCGAGGGCGGCGGCGAGGTCGGTTTCGTAGTCGCGCGCGAGGGGCAGAACGGAGGTGGGGATCAGCCGCAGCAGCCCGGCGATGGAGAGCCGCTGGCTCTCTACGCCGAGCTCTGTTACGATGCTGTCGCCGCGGAAGATGGCCTGCCCGGCCGCCGTGACGAGCATGTCGTTGAGTCGCAGGTCGAAACGGCTCACGTTCAATTCTCTGCGATCCGGGCCGTCGAAACGGAGGGCTGTCCGCAGTTGCAGCGAGTCGAGTCCGTCGAAATCGCTGAATCGGATCGTTTTGGCGTCGAGCCCGACGCGGAGTCCTTCGCGCCGTCCGCCGTCTGCCGTGAGGCTGTCGATCCGCAGTCCGGCGGTTTCGTTGCCGAGGGTCAGCTCGGCGGTGCAGTCCCGCAGTCGCAGCCGACGGATTTCGTTCCGGAACAGGTCGGTCGAGAGCTGTCCGCGGATGAAGAAGCTCCGCAGGTATACTGTTCCGGCGATGCTGTCGGGGCGGCTGTCATAGACCAGATGAAGCCCTTTGCGCACGGAGATGCGTTCGATGTCGATCTCGAAAGCGTCGCCGTCGGTGGTGTCGGCCTCCTGAGCGGTGGTGTCGGCGTGGTAGATCTCCCAGTTGGCGGTGCTGTCGGGCGCTACATAGGCGTGGAGGTGGGCGGCCTGGAGGGCGATGCGCCGGATGTCGGCCTGTCCGGCGGCGAGTTTCCAGGGGTTGAGCGAGACGGCGAACCGGCCGATTCGGGCCAGGGTGTCGGCTTCGGCGGGCAGGGTGCGTCGCACGGAGTCGGGCAGCCGGTCGAAGGCGTGGCTGACGATTTCGGTCTCGTGCAGTTCCAGTGTGACGTAGGGAAAGTCGCGGAAGAGGGCGACGCTGACGGTGTCGAACCGCACTTGGGCGTCGAGGTAGCGGTCGCAGAGCCGGGTGACGAGGGGTGTCAGCCGTTTCGGGGTGAGGAGCAGGGCGGCTGCGCCGATGGCGAGGCCGAGGAGCAGCACGAGACTGGCGAGGGGGATGAATATGAGTTTTTTGACTGTCTTCCGTTTCATACGGACAAAGATACGAAAACTTGGCGGCAGGTGGGGCGTGGTTCGGGGGCAAGGTACACTGAACATAGTTCCAGGTCAATAGCGGATTTTCGGAAAGTTTCACCGACCTTTGCCCTCGCAATACCCCAAAAAGAGTGTTCGCAGCAAAACATTTTTTATCTTTGTCGGTGTCGGGAGCGATCCCGGCGGACATATTTCGATGAAAGTGTTTAGCTTTTGTCCTTGACAGAGAATCTGACAGTTCACTAAAGCACAAGGATAGCAGTAACACTCATCACTTGTATTCGTGTACCTCGTTCTAGGCGTATATCTTATACAAGTGTGGGGTATTGTTTATTTGTGCTTGGGTTTTGTCAGAACCTTCTGTCAGATAAACTAACGACTCCCACACTTTGAACCGAAATGTAGAACATATAACCCTGATAATCAGTAATACAACAACGGGAACTTTATGAATTGATACCATAGAGTTCCCGTGTTTTGTTATTACAATGCGATGCTTGATTGAGCTACTTTGATTGCATCTGACTTTAATTCTTCTTCATCCTCCACTGCATCGAGGACTTTATCTGCGACCCAGAGAGTGAGAAGCTCTTTTTCGTCAATGTTGAAATAGTTAGCTATTTGAATAACTTGTGTACGTTTTGCACGTCTATCACCTCTTTCGATTTTTGAAAACATCGGGGTGTCAATCTCAAGAATGGAGGCCAATTGTCTTTGTAGCACTCCATTCTCCATTCTTAATTCTTTTATCTTTTGTCCTAACAGCATCTTTATCTCAATTTTACTATTTACCTATAATTTCCCAATATCCAGACTTATCTGACCCAATTCGCTTAATGATATTTTCCTCTTGAAGTCGTTTTATCGTCTGGGCAACCCATCTTCTTGAATAACCAGTTAGATTTGCTAAGTCCGTCATGGTTGCTCGTGGGTTGTTACTTATTTGTTCTATAATTTTGAGTGCACTTTTCGGTGCAGTTTGCAGTGCACTTTCGAGTGCAGTTTGCAGTGCACTTTCTGGTGCACTTTGTAGTGCAGTTTTTAGTGAACCTCGTTTAGAAGCCTTTAATGAACCGTCTTTATGTGCTATGTCTGCGATAATATTACCTGCAGCTTCATGACAAGGAATGGTTATTCTAAAAAAGGTTCGTTCATCATCAGTAACGACAGTAGCTCTTGGTGAACCATTGTTTTCCAAAACATTTTGAATTGTTGGAATACCTGTACTACGACCTTCTGTCAAATCCAATTCCTTAAGATATTCACCGAGTCTGCGATTACGATAACGTTTAGATACTAAGATTTCGCATCTTGAAATATCGGCAGCAGATATACTTCTATCGGGGCCACCGACATTCTGTATGGTGATTCCTTGAGGTTCTACAGTGATAACCACTGGCTCCCATTCACGATAATCCCTATGATAGAGTGAGTTTGTTACACTCTCTTCCAATGCTTGATATGGATAAGTGACAAACTTTTGACTTCTACTACTATCCTTGGGTTTTATCACCGTCTGCATAACAAGCATACGATTCAAGTATTCCAATGTTCTGTCAATTATCTGTGTGATGGAACCCTTAATTACAGGACCTTCATACAAATTGTTTGGATTATTCAATCGTCCTTCAGGGAAATATACAACTTCAACTTGTGTACGCTTAAAGAATTTACTTGGATCTTCACAGAACATCATAGCTGCTATATTTCTAAGCATACGATTTTCCTTTGGACCGACATACAAATCCATTTGTTCCAAAATACTTTCGAGAGGTTTTGTATATAACTCATTGGCAAGTTTACTACCTACCTTCACTAAATATTCCCGTAATAGCAGCGTTGAAATATCTTCAATTTTAATATCTGGATTACCACGTTCGTCAAATGGCACACGACTTGCCAATTCGCGCAGTTCGTCAAGGACTTCACCCTTGGCTATGATACTACTCGTACCACTACGAACATAAAAATACTCCTTTGTATTACTCTTGGCAGTTACGTTTTCCGGTATAGAATATGGACGGTTTATTCCTGCAGGACACCATATCACAAGCACATACTTTCCATCTACCTCTTCAACACTAGTGCGAGGCATATAATAAGGAGAAATCTTGTTGTTGTAGCCTACCATATCCTGAAGAATGCCATCAATCTTTTCTGTAGGCACACCTTCAACTGGACGAATAGCGACTCCAGTTGCTTCATCTGTATCAACTCCAACCACGATATAGCCACCTCCAAGGTCGTCGAAGTCATTGGCGAAAGCACATACGCTATGGTATATGCTCACTGGATTCCAACCCTTTTTGAATTCAATTCGGTTGGATTCTATCTTCTGCTTATTCAGCAGGTCGTTTATGTTAATTGCAAGTGCCATATATTAAATAATTTTAACTCCACATAATGCATATTAATAAAAAAGGAAACTGCTATTATCGTCTTTCTTCTTTAGTTCATTTATAATGATATCGTAATCTTGTAAAGAATGAATGGGAATTAACTTCTTTATACAAATGGATGTGTTTTTTTTAACGTCACACATCTTGGCAACACCTTCTAAACCTAGCATATCAAAAGTTCGATTTGCAGAAAAATTTATGTCTGAATCATATTCTTTATTACCGGTAAAAGAAATATAACCAACGATTCTATTAAGTTTTGAAAAAGCTTTAATTGTATATTTAGAACCACCGTCAATTGAACTTTGAATAAGTATCAAGGCCGAAGACAGACCAGCTTGAATCCGACTCGCTTTACTGCCAGAAAACTGATCCTCTTTTCTATCAGGTTCGACCTCGGAAATTAGCAAACCATCTTCTTTTAAAACTTTTTCAGCTAACTCGCTTGTTATCTTAGATGATGTATGATGGAAATTTAGTCCTCCAGACAATATCCCTATAGTATTTCGGAATACTGTATCTCCATTTTCAACTGAGTGTCTATCTATACCATCGACAAGACCATTACAAAGAGCATTGTTAATAGAAAAGTGCGCACCAACTTTATTTGCAATATTATTTGCTAGAGTCGTAGATTTTCTTGTCCCTATTAATGATATTATATCCTTATTTAGCAATGACATGTTTCCTCGCAGATATAACACTGCAGGCGGATTGCTTAGTTCTCGAAGTTTACTTGGGTATTCAGTATGATATATAGGGAGTATGTGAATGTCTAAATCTTGACATCTTTGTATTACCCTATCAGCCCACTCCAAGTGTTCAGAAACTAATTCCTTCGTGATTTTATCATTGATTTTTACAAGATAATTTATAATCTCATCTGTATTATTTGAGTTGAATACTGAAACATTCTTTTTTATAAAAGCATCAGCTATTCCAGGAATCTTGCTTAAAGCTAATAATATCCGTATCATATTAATCTATGTTTTCTATATAACCACATCCGTCTCCACCAAATTGCGGTGGTTGGCATGAATAAAATTTAGAACCTTTTCTCCTGTTAGTTTTAATTACTAAAGGTTTTCCGCATCTTGGACAGATTTTATCATCTAAAACCAATAGTGACATATAGAACAATGTCACAATCAAAATATTTCCAACGTTTTGTTCTTCTAATTTCTTCCTAATTTCAAAAGCTGTTGCTCCTGTAGTTAATTGATCGTCCAAAACTATTATATTTTTTCTTTCTAAAGAAACGTCAGAATTCTTTATGTGAAGATGAGAACGAATGAAAGACTGTCTTGCCTGGTAGTCTTTTTCGTTTCTAAGAGATGAAGTCATATTTTCATCCCATTCAAACAACTTTACTTTAGGTATAGATGTGCTTATTAAATCAAATATTTCTTTTAACTTGTTAGGAGGGGTTGTTGAAGACTTATCTGACACATAGGTAAAATAATCCCACTTATAAGAATTAATTTGTTGTAGCCCTTGTAAGTAGTTCTCAACACCTTTTGCCATAATTGCTAAATCTTCATTTTTCCTTTGGGGATTATCTATCTGATAATACAAATCGGCTTTTGAGAATTTGTCGCAAGAACCGTTTTCTTGTCTAGCCAAGCACCGAAAGGCAACAATCCGTTGATGTTCCATATCTCTATAATCCCAAAATTTGACAGATTTACACGTGATTCTACCAATAGATGCGGCTTCGATGGATAATAAATTCCCCTGTCTGTTTGAGATAATATTTAGAAGTTCTTGATAACTTTTCGTAATAAATGTCGGGCCATATTTTATAATACTTCAATAATCACCGATACCATCAGTTTCCGAGAAATCACCTTCTGTATATAACTGAATATACGAAGTAAGTATTTTTAGTTTACGTCCTAATTGTATATCTAAAACGCTATCGCCAATAATCATAAAATCTTCTTTATTAGTTTTATATAAATTATCAAGATTTACATCTGATTGAATGAATGATAACGTCTTTGCAGTATTTGGTTTGTCTGCTAAATATAGATATTCTACATTAAAATAGTATTCAACAATAGGACGTACATATTTGGGATGAGAATCAGACAGGATAATAACTCTATGTCCTTGATTTTTCAATGTTGAAATAAAATCTACCGAACCATGGAACAAAGGAATTTGAGTTGGATTAAAATCCCGCACCCCATCTTTAAATTCTTTGTACTTCACATCAGCTGTGTGAGTTAATGTGCCGTCTAAATCTACAAAAACTATCATTTTTAGATTTATTATTAAGACGTTAATAATTTATCAATATTACTCTCGATAATATTTTTATTTCCTAAACCATGTTCTGTGTCAGGTATATATATACTCTTTTCTTGTTTCAGCATTTCTAAATACTTTCTTACATTCTTATTAAGAGTGTAACAATCTAAGACATACTTATCTACAATGATGATAGTGTGTTCTTTTGCACGACTTGTAGCAACATTGAACAGATGTGGTTCTAGAGTTCTAATGTAGGAATAGTCCGGTACAAAAAAAATTGTTATATCCGTTGTCAATCCTTGTACTCTAGCAACTGTATCTACTATAAGATTCTTTTTGCTTCCTACTTTTTGAGTTATAGCCATCTGTAGGGCGCGAGTCGTCTTTTTCATACAAGATAAAACGGCAATGTCTTTATTCGGAGAATCATTTAATATACTTGCCACAATGTATGATGCCATATCTATTGCAAATTGAGGAGTACTATCACCAGATGGCATATCTGTTAGAATAAGGGTAGGTCCTCCTTTATTGCTCAATATTTTGCACATTGACGGCAAATCATTAAATCTTTTAGATTCATTAGACACAAGAGAGTCGTTGTAGAAAACACCTGTATAGTTCGCACTTCTTTGTCCAAATCTATATGTTGTAGTCAATTGATAGATTGGGGATGAACTATTATCTGCCAATAATTTTAGTCCTTCTACCAAAGGCTTGTAATTACAAAATTTAATTCTATCTTGATTCAATATGACTATTGGAGGTAATTGGTGGATATCACCAACCCATAAATTCTTTTTACCAATTTTGCGACTTGCTGCAAACATGGGAAGTATAGCTTGGCTTGCTTCGTCCATTATAACAAAATCAAAAGGTTGTTCAACTGTCAAATCTGCCGCATATCCACTTGTGATGAAATAAGTGGACATCACCAAACATCCAGGCATTGGAGCAATAGATTTGATTGTTTCCAAATCTTTGATTTCTCTCAATTCATCAATTGTGATATTTGTTTTAAATATCTTGTGACTATGTAGTAATGGTTTGACTGCAGGCTTTTCTGCAATTTCCATTAAGGCTCGATTGGTTAAGGCTGTAACTAATACTGAATGCCCCTCTGCACATAGTCTTGCACAGAGTTCTGCAATCATATATGTCTTGCCAGTTCCAGGAGGACCTTCCAAGATCATTGTGTCCGTCAATGTCATCTGTGAATACACAAAGCCGGAAACATTATCTTGTTTTATAAGGATTGGCTCCCAATCTTTTGTCTGGTAGTTAGCATCAAGTACAGAAGCAACTCCTTTGCTATATTTATCCTCTACAACCTTTTGTAAGTTCATAACATAGTCAATAGGAGGACGTTGTGGAGCAAAGGTCAATACGATATTTGGTGTCTCTTTGATATAATTTGCAAAATCAACACTTACCTTTGAGAAACCTACTAAAGAATATCGAGGATCATTGGCTGGAGAATGCCAAATACACACGCATTCGGTAGAATTATATCGTGCGTTATACAAATCACGATATGTCTTGTCTCCCCAATTACGGTAATCTTGTAATTCTGGTGGAAGAACCATACATACTAGGAAATCACCCTTTCTCGGTAATGCGCGCGAAATAGGGAATTTCATTATCATTTCTCCATCCTTAAAAGAAATGAACTGAGCCACATACATCTCCTGGCTTGTTTTAAGCAAGGAGATGGCTGTGGTTAAGTATGTCTTTTTGAATTCCTCTGTTTCGGCTTTAAGCTCATCTTCGAGGAATTGCCAATGCTTTTTTCTATCGATATTCATTATTCAGTTAATCAATAAATGATGTACCAACTGATGGTGCCTGTGTATCATTTGCAGGTGCATCGAATATGTCGCGTGCGTTACCTTCATTAACAGCTTCCATTGCAAGAGAATAACCAACAGTACTTCTTACAAGAGGTATGTTCCTTCCATAATTGTACATGTTAGCAATTTGAGGAATGTTTTGATCACACACCTCTTTAATAGACGTAATACATTTGCCTAGTTGCTCAGGAACATAGTCAAATGGGAGAGGATCCTTGAATCCCTGTGGCATGTTGTTACCAAAGTCAAAGCTCAATGTTGAATACTGCTTACCAACTGCGGCCAGTGTGAGCAATGCAGCTCTATTCTCGTTTGACATGTCATTGCTGATTGAAATATTGAAATTACGTACAGGAAGAGCATACAAAGGAATACATTGCAAACCTGTTACTGTGAGGACAAACAGCATAGAACCCTTCTGAGAAAGCAGTTGCCAGTCATACCAGTTCAGGTCAAAGTATCGATACTGAGGACCCTTGTAACTGTGTACAACAATAGGAATCATATTACCATGACAATCGGAGATACCATAGAGCTGGCTATATGAATGTCTTGCAATTTTCTCTTTGTCAAATTGTAAGCCCAAATCATATTTTTCATCCAATTCTCTGAAATACTTAACTACAGCACCTTTGGCTTCTTCAACATAGCGTTCAATCTCCTCCAGAGAAAGACCTGCATATTGAGTCTGATCTGCTCTTACGATATGAGTATGACCTTCGAAATCCACAACTTCTTCAATTTCATGGGTCTTAGGTACAATGACAATATCAGTAGAATCTTCTCCTCCAACAGGTGTCTCTTCACCTCCAGCAGATGCTTGCTCGCTTGCAAATTTGTTGATAATATCCTTAACTTGGTCAAGTTTATCAGGTGGACAGTTCTTTAAGACTGCATTAAGATTTTTCAAGTCCTCGACAGACGTTTCTACAAGGAAATCCTTAACCGCTCTGATTTTTTCATCTCCCTGTTGTACGATTGCACCTACGAGATCCATTGTGTCACCTTCTCCCAAAGACCACACGATAAGAGAGTTCTTTGTTTCTTTGAAGTACTCCATAATATCTTCAAGTCCTGCAACATTATTGCAGAGCTTACCGATAGTAAACACGAGTGAACGAAAATCGTTATCTTGTTTATTACCATCATACTCTCTAATCTTAGTATCAATAAACTCACCTATTTCTGAAAGAGTGATAGGTTCAGTCTCTAAGTATGAAGCATATTGTGAGTCCAAAGTGAATAGAGATTCTCTAAAGTCATGATTAACATGACAATTAGTTGCGGCAATGTCCTTAATCTCAGAAGGTATATTGTCATCTCTTCTAACATTCTGGAATTTACAGAAATTATTGTTCTGATTGAGCCATATTCCAATGCCAGAATCTTTATCTGTTATAATGCTCCAATACTTCTTGCCCTTATAGCTATGCAGAAAATCAATCAAAGAATCAATCCGGTGAGTTAATTCGGCCACACTGCAACTAGCAAATGCGCTGCTGAGTCCTTTGAAATTCTGTATATTTACGGAATAAGCTATTCTATTGCATATATACTTGATGTAAAACTCTTGTGCAAAACCCCAGTTGAATCCAGAGTGATTCTCTACATATTTTGCTTCGCCAAACGCATGGTCAGATATGTTTTTTGCAAAATTATAAAGTTTCTTCTCTTCTGGCTCACAGTTTTCTTGACGAATAAGAATTGATATTGCATGACGAGCAATAGCTTCCTTGGTGCTATCGTTTGTTTCGTCAAATCTCTTTTTTGTATATTCGTATATATCCTTTATTGACAACGGATTCTGCTGCTCATACCCCTTAATGGTTCTATGAATTAGCTGGTGACGATATACATCAATAGAATTTGATGGATTATAAGCAACATTTGCCAAGTCTTTGAAATACTCAGGAATATCATTGTCATAACGCAATTCTGAAAGCTTCTTCAGGTTTAGCTGCTGATTTGGGAAAACAACCTGCTCCTTAATCAAATCGCCATGAGAATGGTCGCGATAGAATTGGATGTATTTATCCAGCCAAGATAATGTTTCATCATTAGTCTTTGCTGTTGTAAAGAAAGAAGATGCAACATTTGCTACAGTACTCTTAGAAGATATACCAGTATAACTATTGTTGAACCAATAATTATCAGACTCTTTCCACAAATCCAATTCTGTTGTATCAACAAGTGTATATTGGCTCATTGTTCTATATGCCGAACAGAATTCATAAATAGATTTTCTGTTGTTAAGCACAGTTGCATCTGCGCTATTTGGATATAAAGCCAAAATACTATATGCCACTTTTGAACGTACGTCAAGATATGAACCATTCTTATAGATAGTGGTTCCATTTTTGACATAATCATTCAACTTATCGATCATTTCTTTCAAGCTGAAAGAGCGAAGTGTATTTCCAAATACAGTGGCTTCAACATCTGCATCCATCAGCACATGTTGTACTGTAGCGTTGTCTTGGTTTACAGAGTTGTATATATCTTTGAGTATAGCTGGAATACGAGAACTATGGTCTGAATAAAGTTCCTTCAGTAGTTTAAAGTCACCTCGCTGATTTGGAATGATGGCATAATTGTCGAACTCAATGAGCATATTTTGATCAACGAGGAACTTGTAAACCTTATTAAGCCAAGTAAGTGTTTCTTCACGTGTTTTGCCTATCTTTGAAGAAAGAGCACTTAAAGTTTGAAGATCTGATAAATCTTTCAAGAAATCTTCTTTTTCATACTTTAATTTAGAACCCCATGCCTCATATTCAGGACGAACTACCTCAAGCCATCCATGAAGATGCTTGAGCACAGGCAGAACGCCACGACCAATGTATTGGCCATGTAACAAGTTATAGAAAGTTTCATTAACCTCCTTTGTCGATGTAGGCGTGAATGAAGGAACAGACAGGTTCACCAGCAAATCTGTTCCATTGTCTGTTTCAACAAGTCTTTCCTGGAGTAGTTGTCTTCTCCAGTTAGTTTGCAGATTCTTGATCCAAGGTGCAGCTACGCTTTCGCTGTATTCTTCTGAAGATTTAGGGATTCGAGAAGATGCCAACAAATATCTGTTGGTTGCATTCTTTGAAATCAGCCATTCGTTAAACTTCAAAACTGCATCGACAGCCTTATCAACGATAATTCTATTCACAACACAGTTTGGATGGTCTGCACTATTGAGAAGGAGTCCATTACGTCTCTCTGTAGGATTGAACTCAAATCCATTAAGAGTGTAAGGGAAATAGAATTTTTCCGAACCAATCAGAGGAAAATCACGATACAAAACAGGCTGTCTGCTGTCTCGTTTGATAATTTCGTAGATACCATCCTCTATGTTTACTTCTGTTGTAAGAGCTACCTCATCGGTTATGTAACTCAGATATTTCTTTGTAATATCATCAATTTTTACAACTGACAACTGAACATTGTCCCCAAGAGAGGTCGAATCGCAGGTGTAAACCACATTAGTGCCTTTTACACGATCAATTACACGTACTTGCTTAATCTTCTTGGATTGAGTAACCAACGTAATTGGCATTGTATTTATCAGGTCTTCAAGACCGGCAACAGCAGATTCCTGTTTCTCCTGTGTGGTTAAATGATATGTGAATACAGTATCAAATGACTGTTCTGTTCGATTTTGCTCATAATTGTTGACAACCTCATAAGCTGTTTCGATATGACGAAGCTCTTCAAGGGTTGTTTCTATTCTTGGAAGCAGATCCTCTGAACGATAACCACTTCTATCAAGTACAATTTTAAAGCGTCTATCAATACCCATATATCTAACAATACCCTCTACATCAATGATGTCAGATAACAAGTGGGTACAGATAAATCCAGTACCAAACTTGCCAGTCTGCCCTTCAAGATTCTGTGAATCCTTAGAACTTACTTGCTGAACAAGTCCGGTAATATTCTTTGTGCTGAAACAATCTCCATTGTGTCGGAACTTCAGTGTGTCTTGTGATACAAGCTCTATTTCTACAGAAACTTTTCCAAAACAGTTTGGAACGTCTTTAGCATTCTGCAAAAGCTCCCATACCCAACGCTTGGCGGAAGCAGATGGGTCTTCTCTAATTTGTGAAAGTAATTGCAAAATCTTATCAGCAGTAAGCTTATAATTGTTATACGCAATTTCGTCATCTACTGTCATTGGCTTATTTGTATCCTTCATATACATATTGTTGTAATAAAATTGAATTGTCAGATTTTGAACACAAATTTATAAAAGGATTTGCAGATTCACGAAGAAAACTCCAAAAATCTGCAATTCTCATTTGAAAAAAGTTCGTTTTCTTATTCGTTTGCGGTCAATTGTTACCGTTTTCGTCTAGGGGTAGTCATATTACTATCATTCTTTTTCTCTCCCCAGGGCATATCAGATGATGAACCACCGCCACCTGTGCCAACATGAGTTTGTGCCGGGCCACCAGAGAGCATCTCAAATGTAGCCCCGAGCAGTTGAGCCTGAATCTGACTCACTTGCTCAAATGGCTCAAAGATTTCATTGACCAGTTCATGGTCTGTAAGTTCGCCATTCAGATACTTTTGTATAACTGGATTATACCACTCAAAATACTTCGCATCCTCAAAGGTTTCATTTCCCACCTGAGTCCGAATGCGAAGACTTGGGATGTTTGAATACCGAGGCGACATACGGATACCTGTAAGCGTTGCACCCGATGAGAGGCGATAGCGATGTGGATTGGCTTTTCTGTCAAGAGCATCAATACGCTGTTTTTGTTTTTCAATTGTCGCTTCGTGAGCAATATTCTTTCGTTCTGCAACCTCGGCACGCTTGATAGCCTTGTTAATCTCTGCCATATAACCATTGCGGTATTTCGCCAATTCAACCTTATGTTGCTCCTTGAGTTGTAGGTATTTCTGCTCTAATAGAGTAATCCGTTGCTGTAACTTTTCTATCTGCTTATCCTTATCCGAGAGTTGTTTCTTTGCTTCGGCCAATTCTCCTGTACCGAAGAATGACAATATCTTGGAACGTCCCTCACGTGCCTTTTCAACTTCAGCCTGCAATCTTTCTATATCATCTTCGTATTTCAACATCTGCTCACGATAGTATTGGCCGTTAGTCTTATGACGTGCAGTAGAACCCACAACGCCACGCTGCAAACCGAATGGCTTCATAGCAATGGCATAGGTGTTCTGATATTGGAACAACTTACCGCGAGCCATCACATCATCTGTGGATAATCGTGGTCCGCTTTTGGTTGCATATTTCTTTTCACCCTCACGCTCCTTGCGTTTACGTTCTGTGGTCACGATAGGTACGATGGTGGCATGAAGGTGGGGAGTCTTCTCATCCTTGTGCAGCACACACGATACAAGATTCTCCTCACCGAATGTATCTTTGAGCCATGATAAATTTGCCTTAATCCATTGATCAAGTTTACCATCATGTTGTAGTTTCATCATCTGCTCATGTGTTCCTGTCAATATGATACGTATAGCCATAGTCTGATTCTTCCCGACCTTGCGATGCAGACCTGCATGGTCTATACGATACTGAATAGCCTCGGTTCTGTTGGCAACCCCTTGCGGAAATTTTATCAGTTCCCGATTCAGATGTGTCCGCTTCGCATCGGCATTATCCGGCACATATGTTTTACCCTTTGCATCCTTTCTCTCTATGTGGCATGACATACCGCTGTCACTACCACTGCCACGCTGGAGGTGGCATACTGCATATTGAATATTACTCATTGTGATTTGTTTTTTAGTTAAACGATGGATATATAAAATGCCGTTACCATAATACTGCTGTCTATACAGTAGGGTCTTCAAGAACTTATGGGGACTTTTTCATTCTGCCACATCGGAGGTGGCCAAGATGAAAATGCCCTAATAAGCTACGGGATTTTACAACCCCTTTTTACACAGACAGCAAGCTGTCTGATTCTTCCATCGCTCTACTCCTGTCCTGCATCCACAAGTTCCAAGTCGAATGTATCTATCAAGGTATGCAATGCAGGATTGCGTTCCACTATCCTTGCAAGAACCATCTGCGGCGTATCTTCCATCAGGAGGAAGTCGGCAATATCCAACCCGGCTTCGCGCTGCCTGTCGGTCGCCATCTTCTCCAACAGGTCGGAACAAGTGACACGCTTGCAAATGGAGTGAAGCATCGCTGTCTTACGTTTCCATTCCTCTGTTGCTTTCAGGTCGGGAAACAAAATCACCTCACGCCCACACAACACCTGCATAGCTTTGCTGTTGAAACTGCCGTGCATTCCACCTGTGGCAAGCCAGACGAAATCCGGAATGAAAAGGGCGGCAATCAGTGCTGTCTTCTCGCTTTCTACAATGGCAACAGTACTTGCCGGAATTGAAGTTTCGGACAACAGGTGTTCACCGAACAGGCACTGCTTCATGTGGAAATCCGGAACCCTCTTAACCGAGTGGACCCAATTTACCTGATTGAACGGATGCTTGATTCGATGCCCGGTCTTAGCATCATAACCCATAATCTTGCCTGCCCGCACATTGCCGTTGATGTCAATCTGCCAGAAAACGGTTGCCCCGTTCCACATCTTGGATGTCCCGACCTTATAAAGATTGAACAGCCTGTCAGTCTTCTCCTTGCCTGCCACTTTGGTTAGATATCGGTATAAAGGGTTGACGTCAAACTTCTGCATGGACTGGCTAACCCAATCAGAGGGAAGATAAGAAGTCTGTGGTGCAGAACCAGATAATGGCATCGCTATTGGCTTGACGGCTCTTGATGGGGTGTCGCTTCTGTTGTTTTGTTCAATCATGGTTTCTTTGATGGTTGGATTATCCTGAAAATACTCCTTCGGGGTATAATGGTAGCCGCAACTGTTGATATGGTCGCATCTGCCTACATGGTTAGGGAATGTAATTTGCGCATTCCCGTCAACATATCGGGTAAAACAGGACTTTCTGCCGCACTTTGGGCACACTTTTTTACTGCCCGGTCTGTATTTTTGAAGATGGAATCTGTACTCACTCATAATGCTTTCGTTTTTGATTACTGCAAATCCAAAACGCCATTTGCAGTCTGCAGTCCTTGCAGTTTTGCAGGAAAACATCGTTTTCAGAGCCCCAAGACTGCAAGACTGAAGAAACTGCAAGCTGCAACGCGGGGTCATTCATTGCAGTTTTGGGTTGATGGTTCATTTTCGTTTATGGAATATTTACCGGATCCATACACCATTTTCTCGTAATGCCCGGCTTTGGACTTTTTCAAGAGCCTGCTGTGACACAACTCCCTGAGATAGTTCATCACCGTGCGCTCGCTGATGTTCGCAGTTCCTTACCGACCGCTATGGCCGTTTTCGTATCGAAGATATCGGGCAGCAACGACAACAATACTTTGGGAGGCTCTTCACAGGTATTGTCTGCCACGAAGGAACGGATGCGTATGTATGAATCCTCGAAATAGTCATTCAGCCGGATAGCGGCTTTCACCGACACCGGATCCACAAACTGCAGGTGGCTTTCATCAGAAGCATACCGCAGGACTTGGATAATCAGAGCCAGCCGTGCCACGTGAGCCGGATGTTTCATCTCCCGGCTGTCAACATCGGCATCGTCCTCTATCCGGTTGATGCGTCCCACTTTTTCGTTCCACCAGGAGAAGAAATACTCTTTGGCTTCTCTGTTCATGGAAAGCATATGGGCGGCGTGTTCTTCCATTCCGTCTCCTTCCGTTTCTGTATCATAATCCAAGGCAAACACCTTGTCCAGTATCTTTTCCCAACGTTTTGCAGCCAAAGAGGTCTTTTCTCCGTCATCATCCCGGTTTGTCCATTTTGACACTTCCCGGGATTTGGGAAGCACGAACAGGATACGGTCAAGCAGTCCGTTTTCCTCGAATCCTTTTTTGAGAAGTTCGTGAATACGTTTGGTCTGTGCAGTCCCGATGATGTTGATGCACGGGCGTTCTATATGTATAGGAGTGGAATTGCTTACCCTTATTACATCCAAGGCTCCGCCACTCCATGCGGTCAGCAATTGCTCTATGAGCTGCCCGTTCGTGTAGCGGTTGGCGGAATTGAACATGCCCATGATCTCGTCCACCAGAATGGCAACGCTCCGAGGATTGCTGTTATGTGTCTGTAGAAGCGATTCGGGTGTGAAGTCGGATACGATGGTACGGTGAAGAACAGGTTTCTTTCCGTTTTCTCCTGCCGCTTTCCATGCTTCCACTTCTGCCTCATACGCCTTGAAAAGGGCATAGTCATGTTTACGGATTGGACGGTATGCGGCTTCCAGCGGTGGGGTCTTGCCTAGTCCGGGACGGCCCACCAGAATGATGTACAGTGCGCCGTTGCTCTGCCAGTCGCTTTTGATACGGATACGGTAAGTACCGCCCAAGGCTGTCGATGCTGCCGACAGCATGGACGTCGCGATGAACTCAATCATGTAGTTCTTGTATTTGGTCATGTCAAGTATAACGGACTGTACGGCCTGAGGGAATGCATCCAAAGGGAAATCTGTGTCTTCGGTATGCTCTGCCTCCATGCGGATTCGGTTACACAGTTCAAGCCGGCTGTTTTTCATGTCAGCCATTTTTCTTCTTGCAATAGAACGTTACACTTTCGGACTTGCCCCCTGTCTGCACGCGGTGTACATCCGATTGGGCATACATATTCTTGTTGCCTACCTTGACAGGCACGAGGTAGCCGCGCTTCGCCCACAGGTTGAGCGTGCCTTCGCATACGTTCAGCAGTTCCCGGACTTGTTTCGTGTTGAGATAGACTTCTTCCGCTTCACGCTGCATTACAGCCTTCTGCTTTTCCTGCTGTGCCAGGATGGTACGCTGTACGATGGATTCGGCAAACATCTTGAGGTCCGAGGGAGTAATTTCCAATTTTACATTAGCTCCCTGTTCGACCAGAGTTTCTATGGTAATCATAAATGTCAGTTTTGAAATTTATCACGACCATCTGTAAAAGTTCCCTGATGCCTCACTTCCGATGGCTTGTAAAAGAGAAGCACCGCCAACCTTCGGGGAAAGGATTGACGGTGCAAAAGTATGTATGAATTGAAACTATTTGATATATAATGCTTTGTCTCAAATTGTCATGACGATTTAAGACTGCATGACAATATAAAACAGCCTTATTTTACCTTATTCCGCAATATCTGTTTCTTCATCTGTTCTGATAATGCCTCTGATTTCCTCTGCCAATGTCCGGAACAGTTCCCGGTTTTCGTCACTTTCTATAAGTGGTGCGGACTGGTCTTTCCCGTCCTTGATTATGTGCCTTGACGTTTTCAGGGACCCGACGGCCTGTCGTATGGCACTCTCGCTCTTCAAAGACGGCAAATCCGGAATTTGCAGGGTCAATCCAACGCTGTATTCTTTGGCGGCATGCATACCATCCACCAGCCGCAATTCTTTCAGTACATAGTACGGCAATGCCTGATGGACGGCACTCCTGTTAATGGAAACAAAACTGCGGAGACATTGCAGGACCCCCGTTTTATTCTTGCAATTAAGATAATCTATAAGAGGTCTTTCCTGTATCTTTTTCCTTCCGGCTGTACGCTGTACCTTTGATGTTGCATCAATGCCGGAATCTGTTGATTCCGCGCCACCAACGTTACTGTCTGTATCGGATTCCATTTCGGCTGTTGCGGATTGCAAGGCCCATTCACCGATGCGATTTTCTTTAACGGCTTCGTTCATGGCGAAATATTCGTCCCAGTCGGTACGGGTACGGAAACCACTTTTGATGGAGACGCTAATGATTTGTCGGGTAACAAAAGAACAGCTTTGTCTGTCCGCTTCGTCTGCTTCCGGACTCCCTGCCTGTTTGCTGACCATGCTGACCATCGTCTCGAAACTCTTTCCGTAGTACAGCCAGCTCAACACAAGAGGTGCTGAAAGGATAATGCGCGGTTCTTCGGGCTTGCTGCTGAAAATGGATTTTATCCTGTCCCATAATGTGGCCGGAGCTGTATCATGCAAAGGATTACTCCCCTCCCTCTGTTCATGGTATAACTCCACTATCCGCTTGGGTACTGCATCCTCTTTGAACATGAGGTCTATATTCTCAAAATTCCCTTTATTGTCATCATCCCAACATAACTCTCATTCAGTCTTGATTCTGGGCAGTTGTCTGAATATGGCCTTACAGATGTCAAGGTACTGCCTCTCGTCCCCGTTTGTCATCAGTCGCGCGAAACGGTTGTATTCCTCTCTGTGCGTATTCTTCCAATGAAGGATATCCGCCTTGAACTGGTCGTATGTCAATTTTCGTTCATCTATATTCATAGTGTATTATATTATTACAAAGTATAAAAGGGAATATTAGAAAAGAGGGAAACGGTCAATCCAATAGGTTTACCAGTTCCTTTTTCATATCGTCATCAATCTTGCGGTATCGTACAAAAGCCCGGCTACCTTCCGAATGCCCCGACATGGAGGCGATCAGGTTCGGGTCTTTGACCTGCTTGTATAAGTTGCCTATAAAAGTCTTTCGTGCCGTATGGGTGGTTGCCACCTCGTATAGAGGCCGTGCCACATCCTCGCGTGTCTTCGGGTCGAGGACTCTCACCATGCGGTCTATGCCCACATATTTGAGAATCTCCTTTATCTTCTTGTTGTAACCGAAATGAGAGAACCGGGGAAGTAATGCGTCTTCCAAGTCCTTATATCTCTCCAGTATGTCCAAAGCCTTTTGGTTGAGCGGAACTCTGACTGTATTGGCGTATTCCATTTTGGTCTTCTGTGGAATATATTCCATACATCCGTCCACGACATTGGCTTTGGTCAGTCTGTTCAGGTCGCTGACGCGGCAACCGATCAGGCACTGGAACATGAATATGTCCCGATAGACCGGCTGGGTGGCCCCAAGGCCGCTCAGGTCGGCATAGTACACCCTGTCCCTCTCTTCTATGGTCAGATAAAACGGGTCGCCGTACATAGGTTGGGTAATCTGGTACTGGTCAAACGGATTGTTTCTTGTCAGCCCGCGCTTGATGCACCACTTGATAACCGTCCTTATCCGGTAAAAATAGCCTGTAATGCTGTTCTCGGAGCGGATCTGCTCGTATTTCTGCTTTTGCACGTCCTTGTAGAACAAAGGGTATTGTCCGGCAAGATTATGTTCCTCCTGCAGCCAGCTCTTGAACTTCCGCAAATCATCGGCGGTAACCGTGTCAACACACAACTTAAAGCCCCTGCGGTGCAGCACTTCATGCTGGAAACGCTCGTAACGGCTTATCTTGTCTATATTACCAAGATGGTGCTTGTAGCTGTCGTCCGCCAAAGTGTTTTCTGCGATATACCGGCTGATCTGATAGACGAGATGGTATTCTTCGGCTTTGTTGCCGCCCCTTGCGTTGATGTCGGGATGGTGGTATTCCTCTATCAGTCCTTTCAGCCAGTTCCCGTCCACACCACGGTGGTACTCCTTTGTGATAAGGTGGGTGATTTGCTGGATGTCCCTGTCAAAGTTCATCCGCTTCTCTTCCGATACCAGAGTCACACGGGGCTTGTAACCCTGTTTCTCCGCGCTCCAGTGATTGGGGCTGATGGAAAGCTCGCTTGCCGCTTTTATATCGACTCCGCCAATATCCCGGACACGGAAATAGACACGTGCCAGATCCGTCACGTTGTTTTTGGCCGATGTCTTTCTGATGAATGCCGTTACTTTCATGTATAAGTCCTCCTTAGTTTATCATTTCTACCAGTTTTCGCTTCATGTCATCGTCTATGGTGCGGTATCGCCTGAACGCCCGGCTTCCTTCCACGTGTCCCGACAGGGAAGCGATCAGATTCGGATCGGGGACCTGTTTGTACAGGTTGCCTACAAAGGTCTTGCGTGCCGTATGGCTGCTGGCGACTTCATACAATGGTCTTTGCACGGTATTATATCCGTGCGTGTCAAGGATGGTGACCATACGGTCAATGCCGCAATGCTTCAAAAGTTCACGTATGCCCAGATTATAGGTATGTATGGGCTTGAAAGGAAACAGCCTGTCCGCGTTTGCATCATAGCGTTCCAGTATCTTCAAGGCCTTTTTGTGCAAGGGGACTCTGACTGTCTTTGCCTGACACTTTTTCGTTTTCTGTGGCATATATTCCAGAAAGCCGTCCTTGATGTTTTCCCTTTTCAGCCGGTAAAGGTCTCCGACACGACAGCCGATATAGCAGTGGAACACGAATATATCCCGGATGACCGCCAGTTTAGGACTATCATTCAAATCCGCATCGTACAGGACATTCCTTTCCTCCGAAGTAAGGTAGAACGGGTCCCCGTATGTCGGTTCCTTGCAGCCGTAGAGTGCATACACCTCGTTGTCGGAATACTTCATCCTCTTGCACCAGTGCAGGAATGCACAGAAGAAGTTCATGATGTTGATGACGGTCGTGTTGGAGAGAGGCTTGGGCTTGTGGTTGATAAGCATACGGGGAACATAGAACTCAGGATGCTCCTGGCGCAGCAGGTACTCATTCGCGACATAATCCCGGAAACCGTTCATCTGTTCCAGTGTGACAGTCTCCACAAAGAGTGTGAAGTCACGATTGCCCAGTATTTCACGTTGGTAGTCGTGATAGCGGGACATCTTGCGCTCGAAACGTATGATATGCTCTTTGGTTCTATCAGCCCCTTCGTACTTCTCCAAATATTCATGAACACGATAGAGCAGAGTTGGATGGTTGCGTTCGAAGGCGCGTGCAGGATACAGCACATCTTCGATAACCTGCTTCAGCCATTTGCTGTCCGCCTTGTCCGAAAAGGTCTTCTCCACTTTCTCGATGATGGCGGCAATCTGCTCAGGCAGGCGTTTTTGGTCGGTGGCAGGTACGGCTGTCGTGCGTTTATAACTTAGGGTATCTGCATCCCAGTACTTGTCATGAACTGTAAGAGACGAAACCACCTTTATATCCACATTCTTCTCACGGACACGGAAGCAGATGTTCGAGGTCGTAAAGGAACACTTTTTCAGATAGACGGAAACTTTCATCGGCAATGCGTTTTTGGTTCACATCGCAAAGGTATATAAATTCCCATATATGTTCCCATATATCCCGAAGAAACTTGAAACGGATTAAAACAAATTAAGAAGTCAATCCCGAAACTGATACCACATAAAGCACTGTAAATTAGTGGTTATATTTTCTCTTGTTATGCTTTTCTTTTCATTTTCGACTTTCCCAATCCGTTATCAAAACATATATTGCAGTTCCGCGATTTTCTTTTTTCTACACACCCTGTCTTTCGCGGAGCCGGAGGGGCGATATTTTTTCGAAAAAGATGAAAAAACTTCTTCTCTTGTGTGTCGTGTCGCTTTTTTCGAGCATCACACTTGCGCAGAACACCAATTTACAAGACGTCATCTATCTGCAAAACGGCTCGATCATCCGTGGGACGATCATCGAACAGATACCTGGCAAATCGTTGAAAATCGAGACACGTGACGGCAATATTTTCGTCTATCAAATGGATGAAATCAGTAAAATGACTCGCGAGCAAACGCAGAATCGGTACGGTGTAGCGAATCGCACATTGAGGTTTCAGGCTAAGCCGAAAGGGTATGCCGGGTTTGTGGAAGCCGGATACGGTTTCGGAGTTGGTAGATTGAGTCCTGACCTATCAACAGAATATAGAGCTGCTAACCGTTTTGAAATCGATATAATTAATGGTTATCAATTCAATCCGTATTGTTTTGTGGGATTAGGTGTCGGATTTAATATTTTTACCAATGCAGAGAAAAATTCAATAAGCATTCCCGTTTTTATTCAAGGAAGGTTCAATTTATTGGACAAACATACATCGCCGTTTTTTGCACTGAATATAGGATATAATATTGATACCCGAAGAGGAGAAGTTCACAAAAAGTCTTCATATGGAACTACGACAATCACGTATCCAGGAGGAATCATGTTGGAACCGACAGTAGGTATTGCACACCGACTTTCGAACAGAACTTCTATCACATTTGGAATCAGTTATTCTTTGATGCAATTCAATAATAAAGTTACATACGAATATTATGACGAAACCGAGACTGAAAAGGTAAGAAATCGCCCCCAAGCAGTCAGATTGAAGTTGGGCATTACATTTTAAAAGTAGTCTCATCAAAATCTGGGTGGGAGTTTCCGTCAGCAGCGTAAAAATAGCTCGGGCGAGTGTCTTATATAAATGACACTCGCCCGAGCTATTTTACAGGAAGAGCCAGAGGCTCTTAAACCGTTATTTCCGAATGGCAGCTACCCCCGGCAGCTCCTTGCCTTCCATGTATTCCAGCAAGGCCCCGCCGCCGGTCGAAACATAGCTTACTTTAGTCGCCATCCCGAACTTGTTGATGCAGGCCACCGAGTCGCCGCCCCCAATCAACGAGTAGGCGCCTTTCGCCGTAGCCTCTACGATCGCCTCTGCGATCGCTTTCGACCCGTTGGCGAAGGTGTCGAATTCGAACACCCCGACCGGCCCGTTCCACAGGATGGTCTTCGATTCGCCGATCACCTGACGGAATTTCGTTTCGGTCTTCGGCCCGATGTCCATCCCTTCCCAGCCGTCCGGAATGTCGTTGGCCGGGCAGATCTTCACGTTGGCGTCGTTGCTGAACGCGTCGCCGCACCGTGCATCTTCGGCCAGAACCAGATTCACGCCCAGTTTCTTGGCCTTTTCGATGATCGCCAGGGCGGTGTCGAACTGGTCTTTTTCGCAGATCGAGTTCCCGATTTTGCCTCCCTGTGCCGCCATGAAGGTGTAGGTCATCCCCCCGCCGAGGATCAGGTTGTCCACCTTCTCCATCAGCGATTCGATGATGGTAATCTTGGTCGAGACTTTCGAACCGCCCAGAATCGCCGTAAACGGTTTCTTCGGAGCCTGCAACACGCTGTCGATCGCCTTCAGTTCCCCCTCCATGATGTAGCCGAACATCTTGTCGTTCGGGAAGAATTCGGCGATCAGCGCCGTCGAAGCGTGTGCCCGGTGCGCTGTCCCGAACGCGTCGTTGATGTAGCAGTCGGCATACGAAGCGAGTTTCTTCGTAAACTCTTTCTGTGCTTCTTTCACCTTCGCTTTGGCTGCTTTCTTGTCGTCGTCCGTGGCGTCTTCTTTCAGGCCGCGCGGTTTCCCCTCTTCTTCGGCGTAGTAGCGCAGGTTTTCGAGTAGCAGTACTTCGCCCGGCTTCAAAGCGGCAGCTTTCTGTGCAGCGTCGGCTCCCATGCAGTCGCCTGCGAATTCGATCTTCTGGCCCAGCAGTTTTTCGACGGTCGGGATGATGTGTTTGAGCGAGTATTTCTCTTCCGCGCCCTTCGGCCGTCCGAGGTGCGACATGAGGATGACCGAACCGCCCCCGGCCAGCACCTTCTTGATGGTCGGAATCGCCGCCCGGATACGGGTGTCGTCCGTCACGTTGAAGCTGGCGTCCAGCGGCACGTTGAAGTCTACGCGGATAATCGCCCGTTTGCCGGCGAAATCGAAAGTGTCGATTGATTGTTGCATGGTTTGTTTATGATTCGTTTTACGTGAAAGCGTAATCGGTTTCATCGACAAAAATAGGGATTATTTCGGATTATCGTGCAGAAATAATTGCGAAACCTTGTGCGCGGCGGCCGGATACGGTGGCGGTCGAACGGACGGAAAAGCGTAATTTTGGGGCGGACATTTCTCGGGCACTTCGGTATGCGCAATCCTTATATCAGTTTTCTCCAGGCTTTCGGCATCCTGCTGGTGGTGGTCGGCCATGCCTTTCCGACTGACGGGCACGATGCGGGGCTCTACCGCTGGATCTACAGTTTCCACATGCCGCTGTGGATTTTTCTGTCCGGTTATCTGCTGCGGTATACCGCAGCAGGATCCGGTTGCACCGCATCCGGCTCTTCTTTGGTAGACATCCCGGTCGGCGCGTTCGTCGCCAAAAAGGCGAGGCGGCTGCTGGTGCCCTATTTTCTGATCAGTACGCTGGTCTTTTTGCCCAAGGTGTGGCTGAGCCGGTGGGCGGTGAAGCCGGTCGAGCTGTCGTGGGACGCCTATTTCGAGATGCTGCTCGTGCCGTCGAAAAACGTGATCGTCTACTATTGGTTTCTGCCGACGATCTTTCTGCTGCTGGTCGGGACGGTGCTGGCCGCTCGGGGGTTGAGGCGGCTGGGAGTCGGCGACCGGGTGCCGCTGTGGGGCTGGGCGCTGGCGACGCTGGCGTTGTCGGTCTTCAATCCGTTGGACGGCGTCGGGTGGCTCAACCTGAGCGGGGTGGTCAAGTCCGGCTTTTTCTTCGTGCTGGGCATCGTCTATTGCGCGTATCAGCGGGAGATTGACGAGGGGCTGGCGCTCGGCAGCCTGTGGGCGTTGGCGGGCTGGGGCGCGACGTCGGTGCTGGCGACGGCGACCGGTTACGGGGCGGTGAATCCGTTGGCGGAGCGGCTCACGGCGGTTTGCGGCATCCTGTTCGCGTTGTCGCTGGGGCGGTTCTATCTGCGGAGCGGATGGCGGTTTCTGGCGCCGCTCGACGGGGCGACGTATGCGATTTTTCTCTTCTCGTGGTTCCCCCAGTCGGCGCTGCGGGTGGTGCTCTACGACTGGGCGCATCTCGATCCGTGGATCGGCGTGCCGGTCAGCACGGCGGCGGGAGTGGCGGTGCCGTGGCTCGTGTGGCGGGGGCTGCTGTGGGCCAAGCGGTGGCGGGTGGGGCGGATTTTGGCGGCGGGGTGCGGGCAGTAAGGGATTTTTAGCTACCTTTATAAGGTCTTAAACAACGAAAATGAGTCGTTCGATGAAGAAAATTTGTCTGATTCTTTGTGCTTTGCTGGTTGTTTCCGGGGCGAGCGGCGCCCGGAGGCCTGCTGCGGTGAAACCGGCGCCGGTGCGGGTGGCGTGTGTGGGGAACAGCATCACTTATGGCATGCTGGTCGAGGATCGCGAGCGGAACTGTTATCCGGCGGTGCTGGGGCGGATGCTCGGGGCGGGATACGACGTCCGCAATTTCGGCCACAGCGGCGCCACGCTGCTCAATAAGGGGCACAATCCGTACACCAAGACGAAAGAGTATGCCGAGGCGATCGCTTTCCGGCCGGACATCGTGGTGATCCACCTCGGTATCAACGACACCGATCCGCGCAACTGGCCGAACTTCCGGGACGAGTTCATTCCGGACTACGCGGCGCTGATCGAGAGCTTTCGCGAGGCGAATCCGGCGGCGAAGGTCTACATCTGCCGGATGACGCCGATCCCGCACCGTCACCGGCGGTTCAAGGCGGGGACGCGCGACTGGCATCACCAGATTCAGGAGGCGATCGAGCGGGTGGCGGCGTCGCAGCGGACGGGGTTGATCGACTTGGAGCCGGTCTTGAAGGATCGGCCGGAGCTGTTGCCGGACGCCGTGCATCCGAATGTGGAGGGGGCGCGGCTGTTGGCCGAAGAGATTTATCGCGCGCTGACGGGTGATTGCGGAAAATTGCGGATGTCGCCGGCCTATACGGATCGGATGGTGCTCCAGCGGGGAGTGGTGACGCGGATCGGCGGCCGGGCGAATGCCGGCCGGCTGGTGACGGTGACGGTGGCCGACACGGTGCGGCGGGCGAAGTCGGGGCGGTTGCGGTTTGGACAGATCGCTGCCTCGGACACGGTGACGGCGGGTGCGGACGGATGGTGGGAGGTGCGGTTGCCGCTGGAGGAGCCGATGCTCTCGGGGGTGCTGGCGATCGCGACGGAGGATACGGTGGCTCTGTATCGGGATGTGGCGGTGGGCGAGGTGTGGATCGCGGCGGGGCAGTCGAACATGTCGTGGCCGGTGGCGCGCGCGGCGGAGCGGGCGGAGGCGAGGCCCACCGACCGGATTCGGCTCTTCCGGGCCGATCCCACGTTTGCCGATGAGCGGGGGCGGCTGGACAGTACGGAGCTCGCCCGGCTGAACCGGTTGGATTATATCCGGAATCCGCAGGGGTGGGTCTCGGGGAGCGATACGGCGGCGGTGGAGGAGTTTTCGGCTGTCGCTTGGTTTTTCGGACAGATGCTGGCCGACTCGCTGGGGGCGGGAGTGTCGGTGGGGTTGATCGAGATCTCGCTGGGCGGGGCGCCGGCCGAGGCGTTCGTCTCGCGGCGCATCTTAGAGGACGATCCGGCGCTGGTGGATGTGCTCTACGACTGGCGGAACAACGAGATGGCGCAGGATTGGGTGCGGGGTGTGATCCGGGGCAATCTGGAGGGGGTGAAAAATCCGTTGCAGCGGCACTTCTTCGAACCGGCTTACCTGTACGAGAGTCGGGTGGCTCCGCTGGCGGCGGGGTACGATGCCGAGGGGGTGATCTGGTACCAGGGGGAGAGCAATGCGCACAACGCGGAGTTGCACGAGAGGCTCTTTCCGGCGGTGGTGAAAAGTTTTCGCGAGGCGTTCAATCAGAACTTCTATGGCAGGCTGATGCCTTTCTATTTCGTGCAGCTCTCTTCGCTGAACCGGCCGAGCTGGCCGCACTTCCGGGAAAGTCAGCGGCGGCTGGAGGAAAAACTCCATGGGTGGGATAATGTTCATATGGTGGTCAGTTCCGATCTGGGGGATTCGACGGACGTCCATCCGCGGCGCAAGAAGCCGATCGGCGAACGGTTGGCTCGGCGGTGTTTGTTTCAACGGTATAGTTATCCGAATCGGTTCAAATCGTTGGAGACGGCGCAGAGTCCCACGGTGATTGACGGAGCGACGCAATATTACGATACGGTGTTTGTCGATTTCAGCCGTCCGTTGGCTACGCTGGACGATAAACCGGTGAGGGGGTTCGAGATCGAGGCTGCCGACGGAAAGTTCTATCCGGCGACGGGGCGGATAGAGGGGCGGCAGGTGATTCTGACGGCGTCGAGCGAAGGCCCCCTGCGATTGCAGGGGACGCCGCCGCGTATTCGTTACGGCTGGCAGCCCTTTACGCGGGCGAATCTCTGCGGGGTGGCGCCGTATCGTATGCCGGTGTCGACTTTTGAAATACGGGTGAATTGTAGCAAACATTAAACAGAATAGATGGCTGAATTTAAAAAGGTGGAGACCCCGATCGAGGGGCTGTTCGTGATCGAGCCGACGGTGTTCGGCGATGCGAGGGGCTTTTTTATGGAGACCTATGCCAAACGCGATTTCGATGCGATGGCGGGCAGTCCGGTCGATTTCGTGCAGGACAACCACAGCAAGTCGCGGCGCGGGGTGTTGCGCGGGCTGCATTTCCAGACGCGGCATGCGCAGGGCAAACTGATCCGGGTCGTGGCAGGGGCGGTTTATGACGTGGCGGTGGATTTGCGGGTCGGGAGTCCGACCTACGGGCTGTGGCACGGGGTGGAGCTGTCGGCGGAGAATAAACGGCAGTTCTATGTTCCGGCGGGGTTTGCGCACGGCTTTTTGACGCTGGCGGACGATACGGAGTTCCTCTACAAGTGTACGGACTACTACCATCCGGAGTTCGACGGCGGGGTGCGGTGGAACGATCCGCAGATCGGCGTGGACTGGCGGCTGGCGGAGTATGGGTTCGATCCGTCGGGCGAGGGGCTGCTGCTCTCGGCGAAGGATCGGGTGCAGCCGCTGTTGGCGGAGTTGTAGTCTCGGCTTTGTAATAGCATCCCGGGCGATGCCTCGTCTCTGTATTTGCGAGGTGTCGTCCGGGATGCGTTCGTCTCGGCGGGAGCGGTTACCACTCGACGGGGTCGGCGAGGATCTGGCCGTCGGCGGCGTCTTCGGTCGTGAAGGCGGCGCCGCGGTACTGCACGCAAAGCATCGTGAGCGGTTCTGTTCCATTGTTTCGCACGCTGCGCCGGCCGGTGGGGGCGACGCGGACGACGCTCCCTTCTGTGACGGGGAAAATCTGGCCGTCTACCTGAAATTCGCCCGATCCGTGGAGGAAGAAGTAGAGCTCTTCGTGGTTTTTGTGGGTGTGCAGGAATCCCGTTTCCGTCCCGGGCTGGAATACCTGGAACGAAAATTCGCCGCCCGTCGCGTTCACGGCGCTGCCGCCGAACACTTTGCCCGGAATCCTGACTTCGGGCCCCAGTTCGAGCACGTAGTCTCCCAGTTCGTTCAGCTTGCCGATCCGGATCGCGCTGAAATTTTTGCCGGTTGCTGATTTTTCGATCTGTTTCATGGTGGTTGTGGTGTTGGTTCGTGCAACAAAACTATGTGGTTTTGGCATGTCTGTCAAGAAGTTACATTTTTGTCCGATAGTAACTTTTTTATCGCTCTTGCTGATAAAGAACAGGTTGGAGTTCGAAAAATATCGTTTTTTCAGCGGATTGATTAACTTTGATTTTGAAAGTTGCTAACTAAAAGTTAGTATTGGCGTACAAAAGGTTGAATCATGCAGAAAAAGGCGGAAGGAAATTCTTTGATCGAGATGTGTCCGATTCGGAACATCGTTGCCCGGTTCGGAAACAAGTGGTCGTTGCTGGTGGTGGTCTTGCTGAGCGAACGGGAGGCGACGCGGTTCAATGAGTTGTGCCGGTCGATTCCGGACATCTCGTCGCGTGTGTTGTCAAGTACGCTCAAGATGTTGGAAGCGGACGGGCTGGTGAGTCGCACGGTCTATCCGGAGGTGCCGCCGCGGGTAGAGTATCGGCTGACAGAGATGGGCCGTTCGCTGGTTCCGCTTATCGGTCGGCTGACGGAGTGGGCCCAAACGAATATGAAGTCGATCGTCGAACACCGTCGGGTTTACGAGGCGGAGCAGGTTTCGGGTTGAGGGAGTGTGGCTCGTCGGGGTTAACGGTTTGAGGCTGAGGTTGTCGTCAGGCGTTTTGTTAGGGTTGTCTTTGCCTCATTAGCCAGCACGGACAAAGGATTATAGTGCGAAAGAATCCCTCTTTAGGCGGGCGACGGCAACGCGGCGGAGCGCCAGCGGAGCCGCAGTGAGGCTGACACGGGGCGAAGAATTGGGCTATGCTTGTTTTTTCGGACAGGAAAACCGTAGCCGGTTTTCGAGCCGCGCTGGGCCGAGCCGTGGGGCTTGGATTTGGGCTGTGGGTTGGGCCGTGCTTCTGCGACTCGCAGAGTCGCGCGGGCCGAAGCCTCCGACCGCGGAGGCCCGCAACACGCCGCTTGCGCGTCAAGAGTTGCTGTACCTCCCGAGCGTCCGGCCTGTTTTAGCCAAGAGTGAATATTAAGGGTCGGAGCCAGCGTGGCTGGAAACGAGCATTGCGATGTTGCAGGCCTACGCCTGGGGTGGCTCCGGCCCGCGCGGTTCTTCGAACCGCAGAGTGCAAATGGGGATAGGGCGGCCAGTTGCTTGGGGTAGCTTTCGGGTAGAGGCTGCCCTTATTTTTAGGGTAGACCCGGCCCTTTGCCCACCGCGGGCACGCGGCGTTTATTCCGAGAGGCAACGCAACTGAAAACTGTAAGCGCGGTAGTCCGCGCTGCTGGAATAGAGCCACGTCACGCCGAGACGTAAGTTCATGCCGTTGGTGCTGCTGATCGTGGACGACCAACTGTACTCGCTGCCGCCGACGTTCGCCAGATCGCCCAATCGCCCATAATTGCCTGCGTCGCGGAAGCCCGGGCGGGATGTCGAACGACACTCCGATGCGAGTTTGTCCGGGAAATTGTAACAAAAACCGCCCGGCGTATCCGTGAGAAAGATACCACCGGGCGGGTCTCGGAAAGGGAGGCTGAAGAACGCCAGTTTCCGCCTCCGTGCGATGTGGCCGATTATTCTACCACGATTTCATCCATAAACGCAAAAGCCTTTTTGCCTGCCCCCAAGTGCCAAGGCGGGCAAATCCCCACGCCGTCCGTCACCACCTTCACATAACGTCCCTTGCGGCCGACCGCGCTCGAAAAATCGCGCGAACCGATCGCCACCGCCCGATTGACCTCCGGCTGCGCCTCCATACCCGCCTGCGCGTAATCCTTGCCGTCCGAAGAGACATAGAACGTCACCTGCTTCGGGAAGAAAATCCAGTCCGTCAGCACCTGCAAGTAAGTCGTCGTCACCCGGGCGATCTCCTGCTCCGACCCCAAGTCCACCACCGCCTCGAAACGCGGCACGTCCCAACCCAGCCACTGGATCTTGTAATCGTTGCTGCCGTGGAGGCCGTTGGTCAGCACCTTGTCCGCCGAGCGGTCGTATTTCGGATGCGGTGCAGGCGAGAGAGCGACCGGTTTCTCGAAACTCAGGTTCCCGTCCTGCCGCACGATCGAAATTTTGCGCATCATATCGAGATACTCGTCCGGCGTCGTGTGCCACTCCGAAAGGCGCGTCACCCCCTCCTGCTTGCACAGCGCGATGAAATCTTCCAGTTTTTTCGTGTATTCCGGATTCGTTTCCCACACACTGTCCGTCGCTTGTACATAGATACCGTTCGGCCCGTACGGGTCGAGCTTGGTCTGCTCCAGTTCCGCATACCGAAGCGGCTGGCGCGCAATTTTCACCCGTTTCAGGAACTCAGGCTGGTTCGCCACCGCCGCCTCGGCCCGGTCGAAACACGATTCGTAGATCGCCAGATTCTCCGGCGACAGGTAGCTGTCCGCCCCGTCGGTCGGCGCGCCGAAAATCGAAAGCGGTTTGCCGCTCTGTTCCAAATTTTGCGTAATCAGGTTGATATACTCCTTGATATGCCCCCCCGCCGGGCCGTAGTAGCCGTTCAGGAAGTCGTTCATCAGCGAGTCGGCATTGGCCGACGGATTCCACAGCAGTTTCGAGATCAGATAAGCCCGCAGGTCGGCGAACTCGCCACCCACCTCGCGATTCCCCTGCTCGAACATTGCCACCACATGGTTATCCACAAAATATTGGATATTCGGCTGCAACGTATGGAAATTGGGGAACGGGCTGACCAGATTCTTGAACTGGATCACATAGTCCCACACCAGAATATTGTCCGTGAGCTTGGCCCACTCCTCCATGTCGCGCCGGAACGAGGCACTGGTCGAATCCGTGGCGATCGGCTGGCTGCGGTTGCACTCGATGTTGCAGAACATGATGTTCACATTTTCGCGCGGCTTGGTCACCTTCGGCGCGGCCCGCGAATACTGGTAGGCCAGCGTCGAAATCACCTTGTCCGGGAACCGCTCGGCCACGGCGTTCACAAAACGAATCACGCTGCCCGTCGGGCTCCCCTCGATGGAGTCGACCTCGGCGCACAGCGCACACTGGCAGTAGCCGAAGTTATCGTTCGAGCTGACCGACCAATACTTTGCCTCCGGCTTGGCGGCCATCGCCTTGGCCAGATTGTCGCACATGATCTCCAGTACCGCCGGATTCGACAGGCAGGGCTGCGTCGTGGCCCGCTGACCGCTCACCAGCGCAAAATACTCCGGATGAGTCTTGAAATAGGGATCCGCCGGCAGCAGCTGCCCGAAGCTGTGGCACCAGAAACCCCAGTCGGGCTTTCCGCCCGTCGAGTCGTGGCTCAGCTTGTGCCAGTCGATATACCCTTGATCGTTCGTCCCGCGGTAATGGGTGTCGCGGAAAGTGATGACAGGCACCTGCCGGTCGTAAATTCGCTTGGGTACGGTCACTTTCCCCTGCTGCGGAATGACTTCGACCGTGGCCGAGTATTTCCGGCAACCGAGGTAGTCGTCCAGCAGGGTGTACATCCCGTTCAGGGTGCCGCGCGAGGTGCCGCCCTGAATGTCGATGCGGTTGCCGTCCGTGAAGATCACAAAACCGTCGTTCCCCAGATCGGCGTGTTTCGAGGTGTCGGTGCTGAAGACGATCGCGTGGTCGTCGGCAGTCGTTCCGGAGTCGGTCATGATGGGGAGTTCGGCTTGCGAAATTTGCCGGGAATAACCTTGGAAACGCTCGGCGGCGAGCCAGGTGAGGCTGTCGGCATCGGCGGCCACCACGATGCGGTAGGCGCTCCGGCCTTTGTCGGCCAGCTTCAGGGTCTGGCTGCATGAACTGAGCATCAGCGCGGCTCCGAGCAGGGCAAAAATGGATTTCATCGGTAGGGTTTTGAGGTGTTGTTTGGGTTTAGTGTGCGGTGTGAATGCTTGCCCGAACGGCCTGTCCGGCCTGCGGCCCTTCGCAGAAGAGGAGGTCGACGACCGACAGGTTCGGTGAGAACGGGAGCCGGTCGGCGAAGACCTGATAATACTCCGGCGCCGCGAATGTCGGGTCGGGACGCCGGAGGCGCGGTTTGTGCGAAATGATATCCCGAAAATCCCCTGCTTCGGCTGCCGTGTCGAGAGGCACGGGTGCGGTGTAATCTTCCGTAAACAGCAAGGTCTCCGGCAGGCCGAGCAGCCCCAGCAACAGGCGTGTCAGGTCGCCGTTCAGGTCGAAGAGGCGTTCGGGGCGGTAGTTTCGCTCGTTGTAAAACGGGGCGAGTTTTTCGGCATAGTGGTCGAAATAGGGCGCCGCCGCATAGGCCGCCCGCAGCGTGCGCCAGTGTTCGCGCTGCCAGGGCAGGGTGTAGTCGATCCGTACTTCGCGGATGGGCATTTTGGCCCGGTGATCCCAAACGACGGGTACGGTCAGCGTCCGCACGCCGGCGGCGGTCATCACTTCGGCCCGGTTGCGGTAGGTCTGTTTCTGAAAATTCTCGTGGGCTTCGATCCGCGCGCCTTGTGCGAGCTTGCCGAAGTATTGGATGTTTCCTAAATAGGCGGTTGTAACGAGCATCGTTTCGTTTATTCCGAGAGGCAACGC
The DNA here is from genome assembly GCF_948810725.1 of uncultured Rikenella sp. Lineage (NCBI taxonomy): Bacteria > Pseudomonadati > Bacteroidota > Bacteroidia > Bacteroidales > Rikenellaceae > Rikenella > uncultured Rikenella sp. Next base: position 19,779 of record NZ_CAQIVA010000003.1, on the reverse strand, counting down.
AACTGAAAACCGAGGGCGCGGCGGTCCGAGCGGCTGGTGTTGAGGTACTGCGAATGGAAATTCAAGTCCAGGCCGTAGATGCCGCTCGTGGCGGAAGACCAGCTGAACCCGTGGTTGCTGACGTTGACCAGTGCGCCCGAAGGCCAATCGCGGTAGCCCGGGGCGGGGTACCAGGCGAGCGGGGTTCCCGCGGTGCCGTCGTCCGTTACCTTGTAGAGACGACCGTTGGTGGCTTTGTAGTTCCCTGCACCGTAAGATTCTCCGACAACCCCATCCGAGTAGTACGGGAAAGTCCCTTTTAACGGCACATCGGCGTCCCGCGTAAAGTCAGACCAAGTCCCGTTCGGGCACTGGCTATTGCCCGCTTAGGTCGGGTTCGGCAGCACGCTGGCGGAAATCTTATTCAAAGCGCAAGTCGCTTTGAATGATTTCCTACTCCAGCAGTCGCGCGCGGTTGAGCTTTGCCCCGGCTGGAACTGCCGCTTTCTTGTAAGAAAGCTTTCATGATAGCTCCGCTCCTCCTTAGGCTCCGCAGTCTTTAATCTTTGTCCGTGTGCCGGAAGAGGACTTTGTCAGAAGTTCCACGCCGGATTCTTCGACTGCGTCCGCCCCTTGTCCATCAGCCGTTGCAACTCCAGCACCTTGCCCGGATACTCCGAAGCCACGTTGCGCAGCTCTTTCGGATCGCGCGACAGGTTGTAAAGCTCGTATCGCACCTTCGACGGGTCGCCGGACAATTGTTTGGCATTCAACCGAATCAGTTTCCAGTTGTCGCGGATCACCGCCTGTTTGCCCCCCTCCTCGTGGAACTCAAAATAGAGGTGGTCGTGTTTCGGCTGTTCGCCCTCGCCCGTCCATTCCGGCAACATCGAGATGCCGTCCACCCCTTTCGGCACCTCCGCATCCACGATGTCGCAGACCGTCGGCAGGAAGTCCCAGAACGCTGAAACGTGGTAGCTCACGCTCCCCGGAGCGATGTGTCCCGGCCACACCACGATGAACGGCGTCCGGATCCCACCCTCGTAAAGGTCGCGTTTCGTGCCTCGGAACAGTGAGTTGCTGTTGAAATAGTTCGGGTCGTGTCCCCCCTCGATGTGCGTCCCGTTATCGGAGCTGAAGATGAAAATCGTGTTGTCGAGCTGCCCCGTTTCGCGCAGCTTGGCGACCAGTCTGCCCACGTTGTCGTCGATGCGCTTCACCATCGCCGCGAAAGCCGCCCGCGGCTGTGCCTGTGCTCCGTACCAGTCGCCCTTGAACGGCGTTTCCTGAAACTTGCCCTCGAACGGTTTCATCTCCTCCGCCGGCAGCACCAGTTCGGCGTGCGGAAGCGTCGTGGCGAATTCGAGGAAGAACGGTTTGCCTGCCGCCACGCTCCGGTCGATGAACGACAGGGCGTGCTGCGTTGTCAGTTCGTCGGAATATTGCGTGCCGTCGAGCTCGATTTTCCGGCCGTTTTCGTAGAGCTTTTTCGGATAATAGTGGTGTGCGTCCACCTGTGCCTGGTGGCCGTAGAAGTAGTCGAAACCCTGGTTCCCGACGCCCCCCTCTTCCGGATAGCCGCCGAGACCCCATTTGCCGGTGATCCCTGTAGTATAGCCTTTCGAGCGCAGAATCTCGGCTACGGTCACCTCTTCGGCCGGCAGCGAGTAGTCGTACGTCGTGCCGTCCTCCAACTTTCGACCGTCGTTACCCCGAACCCCTGCGTGCCCCGTGTGTTTGCCGGTCAGCAGCACGGCGCGGCTCGGCGCCGAGACCGTCGAACCGGCGTAGTGTTGCATGAACTGCATCCCGGCACGTGCCAGCGAGTCGATGTGCGGGGTCGGAATGGTGCGCTGCCCGTAAGCTCCGATGTCGCCGATGCCGAGGTCGTCGGTCAGGACGAAAACGATGTTCGGCAGGCGTCGTGCGGCGGTGTCGATCGGCGCAGGGGTTGCTTTTCTCCCCCGTGCTGTTCCGGAGAGCGGCATGGCGGCCGCGGCGGCCATCAAAAGGCCCCATTCTGAAAGGTGTTTCACGTGATTTCGGTTTTGTTAAAGCGGCAATGTAGTAAATTTTCGTTAAATTCGCCTCGTAGAACTCGGATTCGGACATGAAAATCATCTTTGCTACGGGCAATCGGAACAAGTTGAAAGAGATACAGGCGATTCTCGGCGACCGGGCCGAGGTGTCGATTCCGGCGGATCACGGCGTGACGGAAGAGATTCCGGAGGATGCGCCGACGCTGGAGGGAAATGCGTTGCAGAAGGCCCGGTATATTCATGAGCGGACGGGGCTGGACTGTTTTGCGGACGATACGGGGCTGGAGGTCGAGGCGCTGGGAGGCGAGCCGGGCGTCTTTTCGGCGCGCTATGCGGCGGTGAACGGTGCGGGCGAGGGGCATGCCTCGGCGGATAATATGGCTTTGCTGCTCAGGCGGCTGGAGGGGCAGCAGAATCGACGGGCGCGGTTCCGGACGGTGATCGCGCTGATTCGGAACGGCGAGGAGCACCTTTTCGAGGGGATTGTGAACGGCGAAATCACGCTCAAAAAGAGCGGCACGGAGGGGTTCGGCTACGACCCGGTTTTCCGGCCGGAGGGGTATGCGGTGACTTTTGCCGAGATGGCGCCGGAACTGAAAAACCGGATCAGCCATCGCGGACGGGCGACGGCGCGGCTCATCGAGTTCCTGAACGCAGAGGGCGGGGAATAAACGGTACGATTTAATCTTTTCGGAAAGATGGCGAAATACAAAAGAATATTGCTGAAACTCAGCGGTGAATCGCTTCAGGGGAAACAGGGATACGGATTGGATCCGGAGGTGCTGGCTTCGTATGCCGCTCAAATTCGGGTGGTGGCGGAGGCGGGAGTAGAGGTCGGGATCGTGATTGGAGGCGGGAATATTTTCCGCGGAATGACGGGCGTCGGTAAAGGGTTCGACCGGGTGCGGGGAGATCAGATGGGGATGCTGGCGACGGTGATTAACTCGCTGGCTTTGCAGTCGGCGATCGAGAATGCGGGCGGACGGGCCTGTGTGCTGACTTCGATTCCGATGGGGCCGGTGGGGGCGGGAATTTACTCCAAGTTCCGGGCGCTGGAGCTGATGCGCGAGGGGTATGTGGTGATTATCGGAGGCGGAACGGGCAATCCGTTTTTTACGACCGATACGGCTTCGGCGTTGCGCGGGGTGGAGATCGAGGCGGATGTGCTGCTCAAGGGAACGAGGGTCGACGGGGTCTATACGGCCGATCCGGAGAAGGATCCGGCGGCGGTGAAGTATGACCGGATTTCGTTTGCGGAGGTGATCGAAAAGCGTCTCAAGGTGATGGACCTGACGGCATTTACGATGTGTATGGAGAACCGGCTGCCGATCATCGTTTTCGACATGGATACACCGGGCAATCTGGAGCGGGTGTTGGCGGCGGACGGCGCTTTGGCGGAGGTGGGGACGCTCGTGCATAATTAATTTGGAAAATAAATAAGATCGAAAAAATATGGGACAGAAAAGAGCAATCATTGACGCGGCGATGCCGCGTATGGACAAGGCTTTCGCACATTTCGAATCGGAAATCGCGTCGATCAAGGCGGGCAAGGCGAGTCCGAATGTGCTGAACGGGGTGATGGTGGAGTCGTACGGGGCGCAGATGCCGGTCAATCAGGTGGCCAGCGTGACGGTGCCGGATGCGCGGACGATTCTGGTTCAGCCGTGGGACAAGAACTTGCTGGCGCCGATCGAAAAGGCGATTATCAATTCCAATCTGGGGATGACGCCGTCGAATAACGGGGAGACGATTCGGCTCAATGTGCCGCCGTTGACGGAGGAGCGTCGGAAGGAGCTGATGAAGCAGATCAAAGCGGAGGCGGAGACGTGTCGGGTGGCATTGCGGGGGGTACGCCGCGATGCGATCGAGGCGATTAAGAAGGCGATCAAGGCGGACGGTCTGCCGGAGGATGTGGCGAAGGATGGTGAGGATGAGGTGCAGAAGATCGTGGACGGTTTCTCGAAACGGATCGACGAGGTGTTGGCGGTGAAGGAGAAAGAGATTATGACGGTGTAGATGGAGTTGATTTTTAAATCTATGGATAACGGGTGGCTTTGTGCCACCCGTTTTTGTTTATATACTGATCGGGTTTGCTGTGTGGTGATTGGGTAGAGGCTGCCGGTTGTTAGTAGGGTAGTTCCAGCCCATTGCCCACCGCGGGCCCGCGGCCCGTTTATTCCGAGAGGCAACGCAACTGAAGACCGTAGGCACGGTTCGCCGAGTGGCTGGGGCTGAGTTCTGTCGCATAGAAGTGCAAGTACATCCCGCTGATCCCACTGGCCGTAGAAGCCCAGCTGTAACCATAGTCACCGACGTAGCTCAGCGCGCCCGAGGTGCTGCCGCGGAAGCCCGGGGCGGGAGAGAAACCGACAGAGACGACAGACCGTCAGAAACGGTGTGACGAAAAGAGCGTGTAGCCGAAATTGAAGACCAGCTGCCAGTTTTTTCGTCCCGTGCTGTACTTGTTGAGCGTCAGCGACGCCGGCCCGATAAACGTCTGATAGACCAGCGAACCGCCGAAAACGAACTCCGAACGGTGTTGCAGCCGGTTCCAAAACTCGCCCCCCGTCCATCCGTGGTCGTACACCACCTCCTGCGGGACGAATGCAAACGCGTACGATTTGATATAGAGGTTATTGACGATATTGAAAACCGGAATCACCCCCGCGCCGATGTATGAACGCGAGCGGTATTCCGGCATGAACATCGTCCGCATGAGCGGAATCGGTTGAAAAGCCGGCAACGAAAATGCCGTCGCCAGAGGATTTTCGAACTCCGGGTGGTTCGAGAAAGTCGCCTCGCCCAGAATTCCGAACGTAAACCATTTGGAAAACGGGAAATACTGTTCGTAGCGGTAGCGTAGCTCGACCCAATTCCGGTTGTGTCTCCGGAGCGGCGTCGGCACCTCGCCGGAGAGACCCGGCTGGAAATTTTCCAGACCCTCCGTAAAGCGCAGCTGCAAGACATGCTCCTTTCCGAGGTTCGGATAGAGCGTCCGGTTCATCGAACGCTGCTGCACCTCCGCCGAGAGCGTCGCATAGGTGAACCGGCTTTGGTCCGGCTTCTCTATATTGGTGAACACCTGCTGGAAATAGTAATCCTCCGTCACCCCCAGCGCCAGATGGGTGCGGAAAGCCGCGTTTTCGACCATCGGCATCGGAATGGCCAGCGTCGTCACGAACGTGTTGGCGTGTCGCGTCCGGTAACGCCAGTCCCGGTTGCGATAGTAGCGGCTCATGTGGTTCGCCTGGTAGTCGAAATCTTCGTACGAGTAGCTGTAATTGACGAAAAACGGAAAGTTCGTATAGATGTCGTGCCGACCTCCCACCATCACCGAGTTGTAGAAAGTGCCGAAGAACCCCTGAATGCCGTAAGTCGAGACGTTGCGTCCCACCGTCTGGTAGTTCAGCGCCGCGAAACCCTGGTTCAGCGCCGTGGACGAGATGTTCCCCCCTAACGAGAACCGGAGGCTCGCCTGTGTCTGCAACTTGAGCTTCATCCGGAAAAATCCCGTCTCCGGGTTGTAGGTCACCTCCGGGAAGTCTCCCGAAAAGATACCTCCCGCTAAAATCTGCATGTATTTGCGCTCAAAGTAGGCCAGGTCGAAAATCTGGTTCGGCCGCACGCCCAACTGCCGGTAGACGTATTGTGTCTGTTTCGGCGTCAGTCCCTCGATTTGTACTTCGTCGAAAATCAGCGGTTTGATCTTCGATCGGAAGGCCGCGCGTTTGGCCGCGATCTCTTCGTCCGATACCCGGCGCGCGATCCGTTCGCGGATCAGCGGCATCTGGCGCATGGCGTCCTCGTATCCCCGGGCCATGATATAGCTGGCTTTGTCGTAGTCCAGCACCCCCACCTCTTTGAATTTGCGGCGGATCTCGATATCAAGGCTGTCGCGCAGCGAGTAGTCGGTTCTTCCCGTCGCCATGACGCTCATTTGTTCGACGACATTGTCGGCTGTCGGAGCCTCGTAATTTGAGGCGCAGATGCCGCCGATCAGGATATCCGGGTGGAAAGCCGAGTCGAGCGGTTGCCACGGATAGTTGTTGTAGAGTCCGCCGTCGAACAGCACCACGCTGTCCTGAGAGAGCGGTTTGAAGACCAGCGGAATGGTCATCGAGGCCCGGATCGCGAACGGCAGGCTCCCCCGGTCGAAGACGACGGACTCTTTTTCGAACACGTTCGACGCGTTGCACCGGAAAGGTACCATCAGGCTGTCGAAGTCGTTGCCGGCCGCTCCCGAAGCCGGATAGAGCATCCGGATAAACGCCAAATCCAACAGGTAAGGCGAAACCAGGTTCGTAGGGAGCTGGAGGGCCGCTTTTTTCGGCGCTTTGGGGTCGAAACGCACCGACATCATGGTCGGTGTCGGCTCGAACTTTTTGAAATAGTAGTTGTTGTCGAGGTCGGTGCTCTTGGCGGACAACCAGCGTTGGACGCTGTCGGTGATGAAAAAACGGATCATCTCGTCCGGCGAATAGCCTGCCGCGTACATCCCTCCGACGATCGCCCCCATCGAAGCCCCCGAGATGTAGTCGATCGGGATATTGTTCTCTTCCAGTGCTTTGAGTATCCCCACGTGGTACAAACCCTTGGCTCCGCCGCCGCTCAGCACGACCCCCACGCGCTGGCCCCGCGCGACGAGTCCGAGCGTCAGAAAAAAACAGAGGATAAGAAATCGTTTCATGATAGCCCGCATTTTACGGGAAATTAATACATTTGTCCGCGAAATTTTACGCCTCGACAGATGACAAAAATAAGCATAAAGTTAGTGAAAATTTTCGGACTCGGGTTGTTGGCTCTCCTTTCGGGCTTCGGCATCGAATCGGCCACGGCGGCCCGGAAACTCGTGGCGGGACAGGGGGCGCACTATGTCGTGAAGATGAAGACCTCGCGCGGGACGGTGCGATTCCGCCTCTACAACGACACGCCGCTCCACCGCGACAACTTCGTCCGGCTGGCCGAGCGGGGGTTCTACGACAACCTGCTGTTCCACCGCGTGATTCGCGACTTCATGATCCAGACGGGCGACCCGCAGAGTATCGAAGGGTCGCAGGTGACGGTCTACGGCGAGAACGACGCGGGGTATAAGCTGGATGCGGAGATCGTTCCGCGCCACTATCATCGTCGCGGAGCGGTGGCGGCGGCGCGCGAGGGCGATGCGCTCAATCCGGAACGGAGGTCGTCCGGGTCTCAGTTCTATATCGTCACGGGGCGGGTGCACAACGACAGCACGCTGACGGCTGCCCGGCATCGGATTGCGGCGGGAGCGGCCGATCCGGCCGGGGCGCAGATTACGCCGCAGCGCGAACGGGTCTATCGCACGGCGGGCGGAGCGCCGCATCTGGACGGCAGCTACACCGTCTTCGGCGAGGTGATCGGCGGGATGGGGCGCGTGGTGAGGATTTCGAAACTGCCGACCGACTCGCAGGATCGACCGAAAAACGAGGATGTATACATCAAAAGCATGACCGTCAAGGTCGTCAAAGACCGGCGCAGAGATCGGTAACAACGGAGGATTCAAAACAGCATTCGTATGCAAATAGAGGTACTGAAATCGAAGATCCATCGCGTGCGCGTGACCGAGGCCAACCTCGATTACGTCGGCAGCATCACCATCGACAAGGCGTTGATGGAGGCGGCCAACATCATTGCGGGCGAAAAGGTACAGATTGTCGATAACCACAACGGCGAGCGGTTCGAGACCTACGTGATCGAGGGCGAGGCGGAGAGCGGTTGCATCTGCGTGAACGGCGCGGCGGCCCGGCGCGTGGCGGTGGGCGACGTCGTGATCATCATGTCCTACGGCATCATGGAGTTCGAGGAGGCGAAGACGTTCCGTCCCAGCGTCGTTTTTCCCGATACCGAGACCAATCGGATCGTTCGGTAGGGACTCTCTCGTTGTCAATGTGTTGCGTTTTCGACCGCCGGGTGCGGTCGGAAACGCTTTTTTCGTGGGAAAAATTTCGGGCCGATCGCTTCGATAATAGAGAAAAACGGATAAATTTGCTTTCCGAAAAACGAAATCGACACTATGAAAAAAATACTCATCGTAGGTGCGGGCGGACAGATCGGTTCGGAGCTGACCGAGCACCTGAGGGGCATCTATGGACAACACCAGGTCATTGCGGCCGATATTCACGGCGATCGCGAGGACAATGACTTCGTACACATCGACGCGCTCGATGCCGAGGCGATGGCCCGGGTGGTGCGCGAACAGCGGATCGACACGATTTTCAACCTCGTGGCGCTGCTCTCGGCGACCGGCGAGGCCAATCCGCAGAAGGCCTGGAGGGTGAATATGGGGGCTTTGATGAACGCCTTGGAGGTGGCGCGGGAGTACAATTGCGCGGTCTTCACGCCCAGCTCGATCGGCGCTTTCGGGCCCGATGCGCCGAAGGACGGGACGCCGCAGGATACGCCGATGCACCCGACCACGATCTACGGGGTGTGCAAGGTGACGGGCGAGCTGCTCGGCAATTACTACTTCCAGCGTTTCGGAGTCGATGCCCGGAGCGTGCGGCTGCCGGGGGTCATCTCGTCGCAGGCGCTGCCGGGCGGCGGGACGACGGACTATGCGGTCGAGGTCTTTTACGCCGCTTTGCGGGGCGAACGGTTCGTGTGTCCGGTGCCGCACGACCGGTTTATGGATATGATCTACATGCCGGACGTGCTGGACGCGATGGTGGGGCTGATGGAGGCCGACCCGGCCCGGCTGAAGCATCGGAACGGATATAACGTGGCTTCGATGAGCTTCTCGCCGGAGATGATCTATGCCGAGATCCGGAAACACATTCCGTCGTTCGAGATGGTCTATGAGATCGACCCGGTGAAGGATGCGATTTCGGACGGGTGGCCTAATCGGATGGACGACAGCGTGGCGCGCGAGGAGTGGGGATGGTCGCCCAAGTGGGGGCTGTCGGAGATGACGACGGACATGCTCGAAGTACTCGGGCGGAGACTGAAGAAATAGGCTCCCGACTGAACGATTAAAGAGCTCGTATATGCCTCATATCAAGTGCGATCGCTGCGGGAAACTGGTCGAAATCCGTTCGGCCTATATGGTTTTTTGCCCGGCGTGTCGGCGCAAGATGGGAAACAGCTATTCGGAGTGGAGCAAACGCCATCCGGAGGCGGATTTCGAGGCCTATGTGAGCGAGATGGCGGTGAGCGATACGGCGATTCGGGGGGCGAGGGAGCAGCGGCGGATCGGACGGGCCATCGTGCGGGGACGGGCGTTCCGGCGGGCGGCGTGGGCGGTGGGCGCCGCGGTGGTGCTGACGGTCTTGGGATTCGTCGGGTATGGGATGTGGAACCGCTATCTGCGGAGCGCGTCGATCGACGCGCTGTTGAAACAGGCGTGGCGGGTCGCTTATTACGAAGATTTGGGCGCGACGCTCAAGTTTCCGTATCCGCTGGAGGCGGTGGCGGAGTTCTCGGCCGATTCGCTCCAGCGACAAAACGACCGGCTGACGGCCGATACGGTGGAGCGGCAGGTGGTGCTGGGGGCGGCGAGCCGGCGTTGGGCCGAGCCGGGGACGGTGAGCGTGACGGCCAGCCGGATCGACTATCGGCCCGATTTCGGGGTGGATCGCGATATCGCTACGCGGCAGATTCTGCTCGATATGTTGCAGGAGAACGGCTTGCAGGGGTTCGAATACTATCGGAACGACTATTCGGTGCCGAACGTGCGGGCGCGGAGCTTGTCGGGGAGCTATCTGTTGGGGGTGGAGCCGTTCGAGTTCAGGGCGCTGATGGCGCAGTACGGACATACCGTCTGGTATTTCATGGTCGCTTATCCGCGGTCGAAGCCGGAGGGGCTGCTGGTGGCCGAGCGGTTTTTTCAGGGAATTCTGATCGACCGGCGGCTGACCGGCGCGACATTATAGCAGCGGGTAGAGCTTCTCTAACGTCATCCCGCGCGATCCTTTGACCAATACTTGTGCGTTCCGAATCACGATTTCGCCGTTTGCGACAGCGGCCATCCATTCTGTCACGTTCGCAAACGCACGGATAATCAGCGGTTTCCTGTCCCTCGAAGCGTTGGAAGCGGCGAGTGCCGCCGAAAATTCCGGGCCGACTACGTAGCAGGTTAAAGCGGCAGATCTGGTCGCAGCTGTCTCGGCAATCCGGTCGATAATCGCCCGGTGTTCTTCTCGGGAAAAATTCCCCAATTCGCGCATGTCGCCGAGAATCAAAATCTTACCTCCTTCGAAACCATCGTCCGGCAACGCCAGAAAGTTGTCTACCGCCGCCCGCATGCTCGACGGGTTGGCGTTGTAGGCATCCTTATATAGCGTGTTCCCCGTCCCGTTTGCTGAACGGCTCACCTGCGAGCGGTTGTTGTCCGGCACATAGGCCGCCACCGCCGCCAATGCCGCGTCGGTCGGAATGCCGAAATAAGCTCCTGCCGCCACCGCCGCCGCCACGTTCGCCAAATTGTATGTTCCCGCCAGATGGGTCTGCACTTCGCCCTCCGCCGTATCCAGCGTCAGCAGGTCGCCTCCGGTCGCAGAGAGGCCGAAAGCCAGCGCCGAATATCCTACGGACATCGCCGGAGAATCTGTCGTAAAGCGTTCCGCCACCAATTCCGCCAGTACCGGATCGTCCGTTGCGTAGAGCGCCGTCCCGCCGTGCGCGGCCAAATAGTCGTAGAGTTCCCCTTTCCCCAAGCGCACCCCTTCCGGGCCGCCGAATCCCTCCAAATGCGCCCGTCCTACGTTGGTAATCAGTCCGATATTCGGTGCCGCGATCTCGCACAAGGCCGCAATCTCGCCCCGGTGGTTGGCCCCCATCTCCACGATCGCCACGTCGTCTTCCTCGGTTATGGAGAGCAAGGTCAACGGCACGCCGATATGATTGTTCAGATTTCCCCGGGTAGACGCTACCCGGTATTTCGTCCCCAAAACGCGGGCGATCAGCTCCTTGGTCGTCGTCTTGCCGTTGCTCCCGGTCAGGGCGATCACCGGCAGGCCCAGCATCTGCCGATGGTAAGCCGCCAGCTCCTGCAATGCCGCCAACGTATCCTTCACCACGAAATATTTAGCCGCCTCCGTCGATGCCGGTTTAATCCCCTTGGGCAACCGGTCGTGCACAACGGCGGCGCAAGCGCCATCCGCTATCGCCTGTACGGCGTAGTCGTTGCCGTCGAAATTCTCGCCTTTCAGGGCGAAGAAGATCGGCGCGGCCAACTCTCGTACAGCCCGGCTGTCGGTGGTCACCACCCCGCCGTTCTCGCAGTAGAGCTCGTAGAGCTCAGACAAACTCTTCCCCAAACCGGTATTTGACATCTTCCACGTAATTTCGGATATTCTGTTCGTTTTCGCGACGACAAATCAGCAGGGCATTGTCCTTTTCCACCACCAAATAGTCCGTCAAGCCTTCGACTATCGCGACTTTGCCGGCCGGGATGTTCACCACCGTCCCCGTCGTTCCGTAGCTCAACACTCCGCCGCCTCCGCAAAAGGCGTTCCCCTGTTCGTCCCGCACGGCATGCTGGTAGAGCGAGCCCCAGGTGCCGATGTCGCTCCAGCCGAAGTCGCCGCAACGGACGTAGACGTTCGGCGATTTCTCCATAATGCCGTAGTCGATCGAGATGTTCTCGCACGACGGGTAGATCGTATCGATGAAAGCCTGTTCTTTGTCCGTCCCGAATCGTCCGGTTCCTCCGGCGAAGGTGGCGTTCATCTCCGGCAGCCACCGCTGGAAAGCGTTCAGAATGCCTCGCACCGACCAGATGAAGATCCCCGAGTTCCAGAAAAATTCGCCGCTCTCGACGAAGACCCGGGCCATCTCGACATTAGGTTTCTCGGTGAAGGTCTTCACCTTCCGCACCTCCGTCCCGGCCGTCTCGTTGTGCGGCGCGGTATCGATCTGGATGTAGCCGTATCCCGTCTCCGGCCGCGACGGACGGATGCCGATGGTCATCAGGTTGTCGGTACCCGAGACGAAGTCGATCCCTTCGCGGACGATCTCTTGAAACTCCGCTTCGCCGGTGATAATGTGGTCCGACGGAGCGACGATCATCGTGGCCTCCGGATTCCGCGCCGCGATCCGGTAGGTGGCATAGGCCACGCACGGAGCGGTATTGCGTCGCACCGGTTCGGTCAGTATCTGTTCGGGAGCCAGCTCGGGCAGGTGTTCCCGCACGAGGTCGCGGTAGAGTTCGCTGGTCACGACCAGAAAGTTGTCGACCGGCACCAGCGGCAGAAAACGTTCAAATGTGCAACGGATAAAGCTCTTCCCCGTGCCGAGCACGTCGAGGAATTGTTTCGGCATCCGGTTCTTGCTGAGGGGCCAGAATCGGCTGCCGATGCCGCCGGCCATGATGACGCAATAGGCGTTCGGGTTCGGATTCATGCGGTTTTAAGACGTTGGGTTTGTTCTCAGTAAAAGCAGCGCGGGATCGGGCGGTTTACCAGACGATCGGCGTCTGTCCCGTCGAGACGAGGTATTCGTTCGCGCGGCTGAAATGTTTGCAGCCGAAGAAGCCCCGGAACGCCGACAGCGGCGACGGGTGCGGAGCGGTCAGGATGCAGTTTTCCGCCGGATCGACCGCCGCCGCTTTCCGCTGGGCGTACGACCCCCAGAGCATATAGACGACATGGTTTTTCCGCTGGGCGATCGTCCGCACCACCGCGTCCGTAAACTCCTCCCAGCCCTTCCCCGCATGCGACGTGGGCGTGTGTGCCTGCACCGTCAGTACCGAGTTCAGCATCAGCACCCCCTGCTCTGCCCACCGGTCGAGTTCGCCCGTCTCGGGATACGGCGCTCCCGTGTCGTCGCTCACCTCTTTCAGGATGTTCTGCAACGACGGCGGAAACTGTGTTCCCGCGGTCACCGAAAAGCAGAGCCCGTTGGCCTGTCCCACGTTATGATAGGGATCCTGGCCGATAATCACCACCTTCAGCCGGTCGGCCGGGCAGCTGTCGAAAGCGCGGAAGATGTTCGCCGCCGGCGGAAAAACCACGTGGGTCTGATACGCCTCCCGCACGAAAGCGGTCAGTTGGTCGAAATAGGGCTTCCCGAACTCCTCGTTCAGCAGCTCCTGCCACGAAGGGTCTATCTTGACGTTTGCCATCGTGCCGATACTTATTTCGCGGCGTAAAAGCAGCGTTTCGGCGACTCGGCCCGACCCTCTTTGACCAGATTCTTGATCGCTTTGTCCACGTCGGCTTTCGGCAGACCGGTCGCTTCGGCGATTTCGGCCGACTTCATCGGCGCCCCGCTCTTTTTCAGCGCTTCGAGTACTTTTTCTTCGTTCATGATCGATGTTTTTGGGGCTCTTTCGGATGAAGAGCGAAAAATCCGAGCGTAAAATTAGAAAAAAAAGTAATTTTAGGACGAATTTGCCGGTGCGCTAAAAACAAAACGTATCTATCATATGAATTTCAAGTTTCGGAACTTTGCGCGGCTTTTGGCGGCGACGGCCGCTGTCGTCGGGGCGGCCGGGGCGTATGCCCAGCGGCCCGCGGCCGGCGAGGCGGCGCCTGTGGACAGCAGCGTCCGGGTCGGCGTGCTGCCCAACGGCATCACCTATTACCTCAAACACAACGACAAACCGGCCCGGAGAGCCAACTTCCACATCTACTACAAGGTGGGGGCGATCCAGGAGACCGATGCCCAGAACGGGCTGGCCCATTTCCTCGAACACATGGCCTTCAACGGGTCGCAGCACTTCCCGGGCAACTCGATGATCGACTGGCTGTCGGGGATCGGCGTGCGATTCGGCGAGAATCTCAACGCGGCGACGGGGCAGGAGCAGACCACTTATATGATTACCGACGTGCCTTTGACCCGGGACGGAATCGTCGACTCGGCCTTGCTGATCCTTCACGACTGGGCCGGGCGGATCACGCTCGACACCGCCGATATCGACAAGGAGCGCGGCGTGATTACCGAAGAGTGGCGACAGGGGAACTCGGCCGGGCGGCGGGTGTTCGAACGGCAGTCGCCCGTGCTGTTCAACGGATCGCTCTACGCCCGGCGCAACGTAATCGGCAATCAGGAGGTGATTCAGGGGTTTGCCTACGACGAGTTGCGGGATTTCTACCGGAAGTGGTACAGGCCCGACTTGCAGGCCTTCTTCATCGTCGGGGATTTCGACGTGGACAGCATGGAGCAGCGGTTGAAGCGGACGATGGCCGACCTGCCTGCTGCCACTGTGCGGACGCCGAAAGCGACGGTGACGGTCGAGGATAACGAACTGCCGCTCGTTTCGGTCGTTTCGGATCCCGAACTGACCGGTACGTCGGTCGAACTGCTCTTCCGCGACGAGCCCTTGCGGGATCGGTACGACGGGATGGAGCGGTTGTGGAACCAGTATGTCCGTTCGCTGGCCGCGCGGATGCTGAGCATCCGGTTCGTCGATTTGGCGCGGCAGGAGGGGGCGCCTTTCCGGAGTGCGGGGTGCAATTACTCCCCGGTCGTGCGGCCGTTCGATGCCTTTTTCGTGGCGGGTTCGGCGCGCGACGGCGAGGCGCTACGCACCCTCGAAGCCTTGTACACCGAGCTCTGCCGGGTGCGGGCCAACGGTTTCGTCGCGTCGGAGCTGGATCGGGTCAAACTGGAAACCATGCGTCAGACCGAGAGCTATTTCGAGAACCGGAACGACCGCAAAAACGGCGAGTTCGTCTCGGAATATATGCGCCACTTCGAGAGCGGCGAACCTTACCTGACTCCGGAGCAGGATTTGGCGATCACTCGGCGGATTCTCGACGCCATCTCGCTGGAGGATGTGAATCGCGTGGCGGCGGAGTGGGTGCGCGACCGCAACAGCGCGGTGCTGATCTCGATGCGCGAGGACGAGAAACACCCCCTGCCGACCGAGGCGGAGGTGAGGGAGGTGATCGACCGGGTGAAAAACATCGCTTTCGAGGCCTATGAGGAGGTGGCGGCGGCGAACGAGCTGATGGACGCCTCGGTTTTGCCGGGGGCTCCGGTGGTGAAAACGATGGCCGGGAGGTTCGGCTCGACCGTCTGGACGCTGAAGAACGGCGTGCAGGTGGTGGTCAAGCCGACGCAGCTGAAAGCCGACGAGGTGCAGATGACCGCTTTCCAGCGCGGCGGAACGACCACGGTCGAAGAGGTGACCGACCTCTATAACCTCGGGATGCTGCCCTCTTATCTGGGGACGACGGGCGTGGGGAACTTCTCGCGCACCGAGCTGGACCGGTATCTGGCGGGGCGCAGGGCCGGGGCGATGCCTTCCGTGGGGTCGTTGTCCCAGGGATTCGGCGGGAGCTGCTCGCCTCGGGATGTCGAGACGATGCTGCAACTCGTATACCTCTACTACACTGCGCCGAGGTTCGAACGCAGCGACTGGAACGTGATGATGGATCGCTACCGTTCGATGCTGCCCGGCGTGACGCAGAATCCGAACTACATCTTGCAGGACAGCTTGTTCCAGACCGTCTACGGGCACAATCCGCGCACCTTCATGCTGATGAGTGCGAAGGTGCTGGACACCGTTTCGCTGGAGCGTACCGAACAACTCTACCGGCATTTCTTCTCCAATGCCGACGGGATGACCTTCGTCTTCGTGGGGAACATCGCGGCCGACTCGTTGAGGCCTCTGGCCGAGAAGTATCTCGGTTCGCTGCCTGCGAAACGCGGGAAGGCGCCGCGATGGGGACGGCATGTCGTGGTGCCGGTGCCGGGCGTCGTGCAGAATATGTATAAGACGCCGCTCGAAAGCCCGAAGGTGACCGCCGTCGAGCTCTATTCCGGCGCGCTGCCTTACACCCTGGCGCGGAGCATCGAGTTGGAGGCGATCCGTTATATGCTGGAGATGCGCTACACCCGGAAG
This sequence comes from uncultured Rikenella sp., assembly GCF_948810725.1. NCBI lineage: Bacteria > Pseudomonadati > Bacteroidota > Bacteroidia > Bacteroidales > Rikenellaceae > Rikenella > uncultured Rikenella sp. Next base: position 3,954 of record NZ_CAQIVA010000003.1, on the reverse strand, counting down.
ATTCGCGAGGAGCGTGGCGGAACCTATGGGGTGGGCGTCTCGCTGACCTACCAGAAAGAGCCGCTGCCGCGTTTTGCCTACCAGATTTTCTTTGAGACCGACACGGCCAAAATCAGCGAGCTGTTGCCGCTGGTCGGCGAGGAGATTCGGGCCTTGGTGACTGAGGGGGTTACGGCCGACGAGTTGACCCGGACGAAGGAGTTCTTCCTCAAGCGGCATCGCGACGGATTGATTCATAACGGGACGTGGCTCGGCTACCTGACCAGCTGGTACCTGAACGACAACGATCGTTACGACGGTTATGAGGCGGCGGTGCAGGCTTTGACGTCGGAATCGGTGCGGGCCGCGGCTGCGGCGGCTTTCGGACAGGGCAATGTCTGCACCGTGGTGCAGCTGCCGGAGGAGCCGCGCGAAGAGTAAATCGGTATTTATGGAAGTCGAATTGCTGGCTCCGGCCGGAACGGCCGCTATCGGTCGGGCGGCCATCGATGCCGGAGCCGATGCCGTCTATATCGGCGCCGAGCGGTTCGGCGCGCGGGTGGCTGCGGGGAACGCCATGAGCGATATCGCCGGGCTGGCGGAGTATGCCCACGGGTTCGGCGCGCGGGTCTATCTGACGATGAACACCCTGCTGTTCGACGACGAACTTTCGGCGGCACGGGACACCGCCTGGGCGGCCTGCGAGGCCGGGGTCGATGCGCTGATCGTACAGGACATGGCATTTCTGCGGATGGATCTGCCGCCCGTGGCGTTGCATGCCTCGACGCAGACCTTCAACTTGACACCGGAACGGGCGCTCTTTCTCGCCGAGGCCGGTTTTTCGCGCATCGTGCTGGAGCGGGGAGCTTCGCTGGCGCAGATTCGGGCCATTCGGGCCGCCCTGCCCGAGGAGGTCGAACTGGAGGCGTTCGTGCACGGGGCCATCTGCGTCTCGTACAGCGGACAGTGCTACCTGGGACACGCCTTGTGCGGACGGGGAGGCAACCGGGGCGGCTGCGCCCAACCGTGTCGCGCGCGGTATGACTTGTATGACGATCGGGGCGAGCGGCTGGTGCGCGATCGGGCTTTGCTGTCGGTGCGGGATATGTCGCTAGGCGGGCGGCTCGACGACCTGATCGGTGCCGGCGTCTGTTCGCTCAAGATCGAAGGGCGGCTCAAAGAGGCCGATTATGTGGTCAATAATACCGCTTATTACCACCGGCGGCTGGAGGCGCTGGGAGTGGAGCGCGTTTCGGCGGGGCGCGTGACGTGCGATTTTGAGCCCAACCCCGGGAAGAGCTTTTCGCGGGGCTTCACCGCCTATTTTTTCGATGGCAAACAGGCCGGTGTCGCAGCTCCGGAAGCCCGGTCGGTGGGCGAGTCGGTCGGCGTCGTCTCCCGGAGCGACGGGGCGGTTCTGACCTTGAAGTTGAGGCCGGACGTGGCGATTCACAACGGAGACGGGCTCTGCTTCCGGACTCCTGCCGGGCTGTTGGAGGGGTGTTCGGTGAACCGGGCCGAGGGGAGTCGGCTCGTGCTGAACAAGGCGGTCGAGCTGGCGGCGGGGACGGAGGTGTTCCGGAACCTCGACCGGACGTTTCATCCTTCGGCCGTGCGGCGGCTGGCGACCGTTGTCCGGTTTGCGCCTCCCGTGATCTCGGCGGAGGACGAGACGGGGATTTCGGCGGCCGTTTCGCTGCCCGACGGATACGAACCGGCCTCGAATCGGGAGCTGGCGGAACGGAATATCCGTCAGGCGTTTTCGAAGGGGGGCGGGACGATTTTCGAAATCTCGCGCGTGGAGGTGGCGCGGGAGGGCGAGTTGCCGTTCGTTCCGGCGGCCGGGCTGAACGCCTTGCGGCGGGAGCTGCTCGCAGCGCTTCTGGCGGCCCGGCTGGAGGCTTATCGGCGGCCGGAACCTTACGTGCGGCCTGCAACGCCGCCGGTCGTGCCGCCGGGAGTCGAACGGGATTTCCGGGCCAATATCGCCAACGCCGTGGCCGAACGGTTCTATCGAGAGGCGGGATTCGAGGCGGTGGAAAAGGCGCTGGAGGTGCAGACCGATCCGGAACTGACGGGACGCGAAGTGATGCGGACGCCGTACTGCATCCGGCGCGAGCTGGAACTCTGCCTCCGGGAGCATCCTGAGGAGCGGGGGCGGCGGCTTTTTTTGGAGAACAACGGCGTGCGGCTGGAGCTCGAATTCCGGTGCGCCGAGTGCGAAATGGCCGTGATTTATCGCGGTCGAGGCTGACCTGCGCAGGCTGGGAACGCCCGATTTCTCTCCATTTCGGGCTTTCCGATTCGATCGGTCGACGAAAAAATCGCACGCTCATTCCGATGAATGTATTGAAAATCAAAAAACAGTGCGTATCTTTGCAGACCGATTTTGTGTAATTTTTTAAAAAACAAAGAAAAACGACAAAATGCCAACTATCCAACAGTTAGTACGTAAAGGAAGGAAAGACGTGGCGTTCAAGAGCAAAGCTCCGGCTTTGGAAGCTTGTCCGCAGCGTCGCGGCGTGTGCGTGCGTGTCTACACCACCACGCCGAAGAAACCGAACTCGGCGATGCGTAAAGTCGCTCGTGTGCGGTTGACCAACGGGAAAGAGGTCAATGCCTACATCCCGGGCGAAGGGCACAACTTGCAGGAACACTCCATCGTGCTCGTGCGCGGCGGTCGTGTGAAAGACCTGCCGGGGGTGCGTTATCACCTCGTTCGCGGGACGCTCGACGCGGCCGGAGTCGACGGGCGGAACCAACGCCGTTCGAAATACGGAACCAAACGCCCGAAAGCGGGAGCGGCTAAGAAATAGTCCGTTCTCCGTTCCAAGAACAGAACACACACAACCAAACTAATTTCATCAGTCGCCGATCCCCGGACGGAACCCCTCGCGGACAACCGACCGCTTCGCGCGGCGAAACAAAAAGAAAAATGAGAAAAGCGAAGCCTAAAAAGCGAATTCTACTTCCTGACCCCAAGTTTGGCGACACCCAGGTAACGCGGTTCGTCAATAGCCTGATGTTAGACGGTAAGAAGAGTATTGCATACGGTATTTTCTATGACGCCATAGATATCGTAGGCGAGAAGATGAAGGACACGGAAAAGGCTCCTTTGGAAATTTGGAAAAAAGCGCTCGAAAACATCACCCCGCAGGTCGAAGTCAAATCTCGGCGTGTCGGCGGGGCTACCTTCCAGGTACCGATGGAAGTTCGACCGGAACGCAAAGTGGCCATTAGTATTCGCCACATGTTGCAGTTCGCGCGCAAACGCGCCGGTCGGTCGATGGCAGAAAAACTCGCCGCAGAGATCATGGCGGCATATAATGAAGAAGGCGGCGCATTCAAACGCAAGGAAGAGATGCACCGTATGGCGGAAGCGAACAAAGCATTCGCGCACTTCAGATTCTAAACCGGATACAGGACACAGTTTATGGCAAGAGACCTTAAATTCACCAGAAACATCGGTATCATGGCCCACATCGATGCGGGCAAGACTACCACTTCGGAACGGATCCTGTTCTACACCGGGAAAACACACAAAATCGGGGAAGTTCACGAGGGGGGGGCGACCATGGACTGGATGGTGCAGGAACAGGAGCGCGGGATTACCATTACGTCGGCCGCTACGACCGCTTTCTGGAACTACAAAGACAACACCTATCAGATCAACATTATCGACACCCCGGGCCACGTCGACTTCACCGTCGAAGTGGAACGCTCGCTGCGGGTGCTGGACGGAGCGGTGGCTACGTTCTGCGCGGTGGGGGGCGTTGAGCCGCAGTCCGAAACCGTGTGGCGGCAGGCGGACAAATATAATGTGCCCAGGATCGGATATGTTAATAAAATGGACCGGACCGGGGCCGATTTTGCCGGGGTTTGCGCTCAGGTGCACGAACGGCTCGGGGCCAATGCCGTGCCGGTGGTGCTGCCGATCGGGGCCGAAGATAAGTTTACCGGAGTGATCGACTTGGT